>JAAYYX010000026.1 GCA_012515135.1 Clostridiales bacterium
AAGCTGCATAGAACCCAATCTTCAGAACATCCCCATAAGACAGGAAATAGGAAGGAAGATAAGGAAAGCCTTTGTACCTTCTTCGGATGAATACATACTTATTGCAGCAGATTATTCTCAAATAGAACTAAGGGTACTTGCCCATATGAGCGGTGATGCCGGACTTATTGACGCCTTTAATGAAGGCGAGGACATCCACAGAACAACAGCATCAAGAGTATTGGGGATCCCGGAAGAAGAAATAAATATAGAGCAGAGAAGCAGAGCAAAGGCAGTGAATTTCGGTGTCATATATGGAATGAGTGCTTTCGGACTTTCTTCAGAGTTGAAAATAAGCAGAAAAGAAGCGGAAAAATATATAAATGATTATTTCCTGAAACATAAAGCGGTCAAAAGCTTCATGGACAGTCAGGTGTCGGAAGCCCGGGAAAATGGATGGGTAAAAACCATAATGGGCAGGAAGAGGTACATAAAAGAAATAAATGTCTCAAACTATACGGTAAGGCAGATAGGAGAAAGATTGGCCATGAACAGTCCCATACAGGGAAGTGCGGCCGATATAATAAAACTGGCCATGGTAAAAGTTCATGATGCGCTCAAAAAGGGAGGATACAGATCCAGACTGATACTGCAGGTGCACGATGAACTTATTGTGGAGGCCCCAAAAGAAGAGCAGGAAGAAGTTTCAAAACTCTTGAAAGAGAATATGGAAAGTGCCATGGAACTAAAGGTCCCCCTTTTTGTTGAACTGAATGCAGGAAAGAACTGGTATGAACTAAAATGAAAAAGGTGGGATTGACAGGGGGAATAGGAAGCGGCAAAAGCACGGTATCTGCTTATATGGAGAAAAGGGGGATACCGGTCATCGATGCCGACAAGATTGCCAGAGAGATAGTAAAAAAAGGATCTCCTGTGCTTAAAGAACTTTCGGAGGCTTTTGGACATGACATAATAGATGTAAAAGGGGATCTGGACAGAAAAAAGCTTGCTTCAAGGGCTTTTTCCAACGCTGAAAGCAAAAACATCCTGGACAGAATAACACAAAAGAGGATATATGACATTGCATACAGCAGGCTGAAAAAGCTATCCCTTGAGGGAAAAGAAAAAATGGTACTTATAGATGCTCCCCTTTTATTTGAATCCGGGCTTTCCCGTCTGGTGGATGAAATATGGGTGGTTTCTGCGGACCTGAAGACAAGAGTCGAAAGAGTCGCCGAAAGAGACAAGATAAGCAGAGAACAGATTTCCAGGATAGAAGAAAATCAGCTGGACGAAGAAGAAAAAGAAAAGAAAGCAGACCGGGTTCTTGACAATTCAGGAACCAAAGAACAGCTTTATGAACAAATAGAAAGGCTACTGAAAGAAATATGAACATCAACACCGGAGGAATAAAAAAATATTTACAGAAAAGAAAATGGCTAAAGTACGGTATCATTGTTTTTGTGGCACTGGCTCTTCTGGCATCTTTGTTTGTTTTTCAGAATGATTTTCTTCCGGGAAATGATAAAAAGGAATATAGGATATCATCGGAGATGCTTTTTTCCATGGGAAGGATAAAGACCCTGAATCCGGCTGCATCGGAAGACGAGGACACATATTACATAACAAAGCTGATATATGAAGGACTTTTTGAACTGGATAATACCATGACTCCGGAACCTCTGCTGGCGGAAAGTTATGAGTTCAATAAAGGAAAAGGGTCAGTTGATATAAAACTGAAATCAGGTGTAAAATGGCATGACGGCAAAGATTTTACTGCCGATGATGTCAGGTTCACCATTACGGCCCTTAAGGCGGCCGGCACAAAATGCCTTTATGCAGAACAGGTTTCCAATATATCCGGCACATCGGTGAAAGATGATGATGAGATCGTAATATACTTCAATGATGAAAACAATGTTTCTCTGGATCAGCTTACTTTTCCTGTGCTGCCTGAGCACAGATATAGTGATATATATTATTCCAAAACCCCGGAAGATGATTTCAGACCCGTGGGAACAGGGCCCTACGAATATAAAAAATTCAGCGAAGCTGCTTATCTGGAACTGGGCGCATATGAGGACTATCATGGTCAAAAAGCACAAAACAGTATCAAATTCATAGTTCTGTCAAACAGAGATAACGCCAACAGACTGGTGGAATCAAGTAATATTTCCGTACTTTTCTCAAAGGAAGCCGGAAGAGCAGCGAAAATATCCAAAAAGAACATGGACACAGTTGATTTTCCTGCAAATGAGGTGGAATACATTGGATATAACATGGAATCGCCCAGTACATCCAAAAAAAGTGTGAGGAAGGCCATCGCATATGCCATTGATACAAAAACCATAATCGAGGAGTGTTATTACAACAGCGGTCTTCAGAATGATAATCTTTATTTTCCCGGATATCTTGGCATAAAAAGCGAAAAAGACCCATACAACTATTCCACAGGAAAGGCAGCTGCCCTTTTGAAAAGAGCCGGCTATAAGGACAGAGACAACGACGGGTATCTTGAAAGCACCGACGGGACCAGGCTTACAATAAATATAGCCGTTGATTCAGGCAATGCATCCAGGATTTCTGCGGCAGAATATATAAAAGATTTTCTTGACAATTTAAGGATTGATACTTATATTATAGAAGGTGATTGGAATGCTTATCTTGCCAGGCTGAATTCTAAGAATTACGACATTTTCATCGGGGGGCTCAAGTATACAGAGAGCATGGACATGAGGGGCATTTTGTCCGGAGAAGGTCAAAGCAATTATACCGGCTATAAAAACGGCAAAATGGATGATATGCTTGATGAAATGAGATCCGGGATCACCATAGAAGACATGAGATCTCTTTACGGCGAGATAAAAGAGCTTTCAAAAGAAGAACTGCCCTATTACTGTCTTCTTTACAAAACCTACGGAGCCATAAAAGCACCGGCACTTCAGGGAGAAGTGGCGCCGCTGTTTTTCGATTTTTATTACGGATGTGAAAATTGGAAATGCAGATACGAGTTAACTGAGGAAAAAAGTGGAGAACAATAAATAGCATTCACGGTATGCGCCCGTGGCGGAATCGGCAGACGCGCACGTTTGAGGGGCGTGTGAGTAACATCGTACCAGTTCAAGTCTGGTCGGGCGCACCATCTTAAAACCCGCCGGGAGTCCGGCGGGTTTTTAAAAAGGAAGGATCTGAAA
>JAAYYX010000208.1 GCA_012515135.1 Clostridiales bacterium
GAGACCCTGTGGCAGGCCAAAAAAAAATGCCCCGAACTCTTATGCGTAAGGCCGCATATGGGGAAATACAAAAAATACAGCCGCACCATAAACAGTATATATGAGCGTTTCACAGATATGGTGGAGCCCTTCAGTATAGATGAATCCTGGCTTGATGTCTCAGCCAGCATGAAACTTTTCGGTTCAGGCAGAGAAATAGCTGATGATATAAGAAAAACGATAAAAAATGAACTCGGACTCACCCTTTCTGTCGGTGTCTCTTTCAACAAGATATTTGCAAAAATGGGCAGCGAATACAAAAAGCCGGATGCGACAACGGTGATCTCACGGGAAAACTACAGAAATATCCTTTGGCCACTGCCTATAGAAAAAATGTTTTTTGTAGGCAGTTCATCTGCCGAAAAACTAAGAAAAACCGGCATACTTACCATAGGCGATCTTGCCCTGGCCGAAAAAAAGCATATTATCTCCCTTTTGGGCAAACACGGAGATATGATACATGATCATGCCAACGGTCTTGATCAAAGCCCTGTATCTCTTTCATGGGAAAGAGATAAAATCAAGTCCGTTGGAAACGGCGTTACATTCAAACGTGATCTTTTGGGAGAAGAGGACATAAAAACAGCTTTGACCGGACTTTCAGACAAAGTTGCCAGCAGATTGAGAAAATACGAAATGAAGGCGGGAGGAATAAAGCTGGATATAAAAGATCCGGGATTCAATGTTATATCACGCCAAAAACAGCTGGGCATCCCCACAAATATTTCCGAAGAGATATCAAACGCTGCGTTTGAGATGTTTCTTGATTCCTGGGACATAAAAAAGCCTGTAAGACTTCTTACTCTTACAGGAATATCCCTTTGCAGCGAAAATGAAAATGAACAGCTTTCTCTTTTTGCCGAAGACAACGAAGTGAGAAACAAAAAAGAAAAAATCGAACGCACTCTGGATGATATAAGACATAGATACGGAGACTCTTCCATAAGTTTCGGCCGTGTTATCGATAACGACATAGGCATCAGTCTGGACCTTCACACAGAAGAGGACTCAGAATAATCAAATACCCCCGTAATTATTCAACAAGACAATATTTCTATCAGCCTGAGAAGCTCAAGGTCGGCTTCTTTTTTTATTTTTATTGCTTCTGCCATATCCATTTCTATTATTTTAGCTCCATGTATGCCTATGGCTCTGCTTCCCGAATCATCTCTTATGAGATCAACTGCCCGTTTGCCCGTCAGTGTGGCCAGCATCCTGTCCCTGGCGGAAGGCGACCCTCCCCTCTGAAGATAGGCCAGTATAACGGTCCTTACCTCCATTCCGGTACTCCTTGCCAGCATGTCTGCCAGTTCCATGGTGGGGATATCTACACCTTCGGCTTTTATTATTATACTATGGCTCTTTTTCTTGATCATCGCCTCCGAGATCTTGGTGCAAATGGCCATAACATCCACCGGGAGTTCCGGTATCAGAATATATTCCGCTCCGCCCGTGACTCCGGAAGTCAGTGCTATATCTCCGCAGTTTCTTCCCATCACTTCAACTATGGTGGTCCTGTCATGGGCAGATGCAGTATCTCTTATATTGCTGATGGCGGACAGCACTGTGTTTACAGCAGTATCGAATCCTATGGTATAATCCGTATATCCCATATCATTATCTATTGTGCCCGGTATACCCATTACCACGATACCCTTTTTTGTAAGATCCAAAGCTCCCCGGAAAGTGCCGTCTCCCCCCACGGCTACCAGTGCATCTATTTCATTTTTATTTATGGTCTCTATTGCCCGTTTTTGTCCTTCTTCTGTCATGAATTCTTCGCTTCTGGCGGTCTTTAGTATGGTACCGCCTCTTTGTATGATATCTCCCACTGAGCGTATATCAAGGAAAACATGCTCGTCATTTATCAGTCCGTCATATCCTCTTTCAAAACCTATTACTTCGATCCCCTCGCCAAAGGCGGCTCTTACTACTGCCCTTATTGCAGCATTCATTCCGGGAGCATCTCCTCCGCTGGTCAAAATACCTATTTTCTTATTCATTTTTTTGTTCCTTTTCATTTTGGAATATTTTTTTCTCATCACTTTTGGATATTTGCATTTTCACATTTTTTTCTCCCAGAAGATCTTCAAGCTTTTTTTTAAGCTCTTCATGGGGAGCCACCCACAGATCTCCTTCCGTCTTTAGAACGCCCCTTCCCGTGAATATTATAACAGGGACATCCCCTTTATGTTCTGCAAGTATATGTTTTATTTTTTCAAGCTTTTTTCTTTCTTCAGTTTCATCTGTTTCAGCTATTATCCTGAGTTTGATGGTTTTCCCCTCTGTAAAAGGTTCTTTGCTTTTTATTTCCCATATGCGATCAGCCAGTATCTTGGGGACTTCTTCTTCTTTGAAGTTCACGCTGCCCGATACTGCTATAACTGCATCTTCCCTGATGAAAGAAGCCGATCTCTCATAGACATTGGGGAACACGATTATCTCAACTGTTCCCACAAGATCCTCCAGTTGTACGAAAGCCATCATTTTGCTGTTTTTTGTTATCAGTGTTCTTTTTCCGGAAATTATTCCGGCAATGGTGACTTTGTCGCCGTCTTTTATATCTCCTTCCATCATTTCGTGAGCCTGATCATTTATATGCATCAGGGTCTCTGATGTGACTGTGGAGATCTCTTTTATGGTTTCCGCATACTCTTTTAAAGGATGATCCGTTATATAAACACCCAGCATTTCCTTTTCCATGGCACTTAGTATCTCTTTAGAAAACGGTGCGATATCGGGGAAATTCTTCTCTCTGCTTACGGTCTGCATTTCATCGGCATTCATCTGGAACATGGACACCTGACCTTTTATGTTTTTTCTGGAAGAACTTTGTGCGGATTCTATAAGTCCTTCATATGCAGCCATAAGTGCTGCACGATTTTCAGAAAGAGTATCCATGGCTCCGGCTTTTATGAGACTTTCAATGGCTTTTTTGTTTATCTGGTGCACGTCCAGGTTTTCTATAAACTCATTAATGTCTTTGGGTGCCCCTTTTTCTTTCCTTGCTTTTACTATTGCCTCAATTACACCTTCACCCACATTCTTTACTCCGAGAAGCCCGAACCTGATCCTGCCATCTGCGACTGTGAATTTTGCTTCGCTTTCGTTTATATCCGGAGGCAGCACATCTATGCCCATTTCAGTACAGTTTCTTATATATCCCGCTATCTGTCCCGCATCCCCCATAACACTGGTCATAAGAGCCGCCATGAACTCTACCGGATAATATGTCTTGAGATATCCCGTTTGATATCCTATTACAGCGTATGCCGCCGCATGGGATTTGTTAAAAGCATATTCGGCAAAACTTGCCATCTGATTATAGATTTCCTCAGCTGCATGCTCTGATATGCCGTTTCTTATGCAGCCTTTTATCTCTATATTACCTTCTTCATCATCCTTTCCGTAAATGAAATATTTTTTTTCTTCTTTCATTACTTCGGTTTTCTTTTTGCTCATGGCCTTGCGCACCAGGTCAGATCTGCCATATGTATAACCCGCCAGATCCCGTACGATCTGCATGACCTGTTCCTGATATACCAGGCATCCGTAGGTAACTGAAAGTATAGGTTCCAGACTTTCATGTATATATCTTACACCAAAAGGTTTCTTTTTGTTTTCTATATAGGTGGGTATGGAGGCCATGGGGCCCGGTCGGTACAATGATATTCCCGCCACTATATCTTCAAAACAGTCAGGTCTTAAGTTTTTCATGAAGGAAGTCATACCGCTGCTTTCCAGCTGAAAAAGGCCTTTTGTGTTTCCCGATGAAATAAGATCATATACCTTTTTGTCATCAAAGTCTATTTTTTCGAGGTCCGGTGCTGCGCCGTGGTTTTCTTCTATCATGGCCAGTGTGTCCCTAATGACTGTGAGATTCCTAAGTCCCAGAAAATCCATCTTCAGCAGACCCAGTTCCTCAATGGTCGTCATGGTGAACTGGGTGGATATGCCTTTTTCCGCCAGATAAAGGGGCACATATTCATCGATACTTTTTTTGGCTATCACTACTCCCGCCGCATGGGTGGAAGCGTGCCTCGGCATTCCTTCCAGGGCCATGGCCATATCAAGGACTTTTTTTGTCCGGGGATCATTTGTGTATGCTTCCTTAAGCTCGGGATTCATTTTTAGAGCCAGCGATATGGTCATTTTGAGCTGGAAGGGTATGGCCTTTGCTATGGCATCAGTATCCGCATAACTGACATTCAAGGCTCTTCCCACATCCCGAACAGCAGCCTTGGCTTTCATTGTGCCAAAAGTTATTATCTGAGCGACTTTGTCCTTTCCGTATTTGTCCACCACATAATCTATTACTTCCTGCCGTCTCTCATAGCAGAAGTCTATATCGATATCAGGCATGCTTATTCTTTCGGGATTCAAAAATCTCTCGAAAATGAGATTATATTTTATGGGATCTATATCTGTTATCCTTAAGGTATAAGCTACGATGCTTCCTGCGGCGGAGCCTCTGCCGGGGCCCACCATTATTTTGTTCTGTCTTGCATAGTTTATAAAGTCCCAGACTATGAGAAAATATTCAACATAACCCATTTTTTCTATTACGGAAAGTTCATACTCCAGTCTTCTTCGTAAGACCTCAGCCTTTTCTTCATAACGCGCCTTGAGGCCTTTTTCACAAAGCTCCCTTAGGTATTCTTTGTTTGTTTTACCTTTGGGAGCCTCAAATTCCGGCAGATGGAGACTGTTAAAATCAAAATCCACATTACACATGGCCGCTATCTTTGAAGTATTGTCACAGGCTTCGGGCAGTGCCGCAAATATCTTGCGCATTTCATCTTCGGATTTAAGATAAAACTCGCTGTTGGGGAATTTCATTCTGTTCTCTTCATCCACAGTGGTGGCGGTCTGTATGCATAGCAGGACATCATGAGCCTCAGCATCTTCCTTCAAAACGTAATGAACATCATTGGTGGCTACCAGTGGTATGCCCGTCTCACTGTGGAGTCTTTTCATGTCCGCCAGTATCATGGCTTCTTCCGAAAGCCCCTGGTCCTGTATTTCAAGATAGTAATTGCCTTCCCCGAAAATATTCAAGTATTCAAGAGCCTCTTTTTTTGCTCCGTCATAATCTTTGTTAAGAAGCTTCGTCTGGACATCGCCCGCAAGACATGCCGAAAGACATATGATATCTCCGCTGTATTTTTTAAGAAGAGATTTGTCTACTCTGGGCTTGTAGTAGAACCCTTCAGTGAAGCCGCGGGATACTATTTTCATAAGGTTGTGATAGCCTTCATTATTTTTGGCTAGCAAAACCAGATGGCCCTGCTGCTTGTCTTTTTCCGGATCCTTATCCGTCATTGCCCTGGCTGCCGTATAGACTTCACATCCTATGACAGGATGTATGCCCTGGTTTTTACATTCCTTCCAGAAGTCTATGACTCCGAACATTACTCCGTGATCTGTTATTGCCAGTGAATCCATTCCCAGTTCTTTTGCCCGGCTGACAACGTTTTTTATCTGGGCAGCACCATCAAGAAGACTGTATTCTGTATGAAGATGAAGATGAGTAAACGCCATTTTTCTTCTTTCTGTTATTTCTTTTTCACCATTTCACATATTAATTTGGTTTTTTCGCACATATAACCATAAGAATCTTTTTTATGGGGAATTATGCATCCGCTGCAGTCTTTTATGCCCTTTTCATTTTCATAGCTGAAATTGCCGCCGCAACGGTCACCCAGAGCATAAAGGGGGCAGAAACAAAAAAGACAGTTGAATTCCTCAGGATCCTTTATTTCGTGGCAGGGGAAAAATTCGCACTCCTTATGTTGGAAAAACCTAAACTTTTCTTCGCCGCTTTTGCAGCTTTCATTATTGTTTTTCATTTTTTCTTATCACCCTCCCTTTATTTCTATCTTTTTTTCTTCTTTGTTTCTTCTCTTCTTTTTCCTTTTGACTGTTCCCTTTTCTGCTGGCCCTTGAATCTCACAAAGGCAAGGCCCCAGTATACCAGCGAA
>JAAYYX010000209.1 GCA_012515135.1 Clostridiales bacterium
CCCAGTGTGATCTTTACTGTATCGGCCAGTTTGTCAACACCTTCCATAAGTTTTTTTCTGGCGTCTTCGCCATAATATAGTTCTTTTGCCATCGTTTATCCCTACCTTTCTTATTTGTCTACCTTAGCCAATACATCTTTCTGGCTTAGGATCGTGTATTCTTCACCGTCATATTTAACTTCTGTTCCTGCATATTTCGAATAAAACACCATGTCGCCTGCCGCCAGTTCCATCTTTTCTTCTTCTGTTCCGGGGCCGACTGCAACTACCTCTGCCATTTCAGGCTGTTCCTTTGCCTGCCCTGTCAAAATAATGCCGCTCTGTGTTTTTTCTTCGGCTTCAAGTTTTTTGATTACAACTCTGTCTCCTAATGGTTTGATTCCAAAACTCATTGTCTCTACCTCCACGTATAGTATATTGTTAGCACTCATCAATTTTGAGTGCTAAATCTATTCTACTCGTTTCCTCTTCGATGTCAATACTTTTTTCAAAAAAATTTTTGTTTTTTTGTGGATGGGTCCTTTTTTTTGCATCACGACTCCAAAAAACAAGCTGCCACCCGTCTTTTTTACCTTGACGGATGGCAATTTTGACTTTACGGCCTTGATTTTGGCATTCAGTCCTGTTTTTCTGTAAAATTGTTCCTGAAAGAGGAGCTGTTTAAGAGTTCAGAGACATTATTATAGTTGTAGAATCCCGCTATACTGTAATTACCGGAGGTATTCACATATATCCTGCCATCGATGCTAAGGACCTTGCCCCTCCAAAGACCCTGAGGATTATCTTCATAAGAGATATCGACACCGTAGAATACGACGCTGGTCCTGTTTCCCAGATAATAGGGTCTCCAGTACATGGTCGCTCCGGTGAATCCGGTGCCGGAAAGGACATCTCCGTTCACCTCAGGAAGTCCACCGTATTCTTCGTACACAGATCTTATTACATCGCTCCTGTCCCATCCTGTATAGGCGGCGGCTATTCTTTTGGATATGGCTTCGAAAACTGAAAAATCATCTGTCTCCGGTACGCATCCGCAAAGAAATTCTCCCTTGGGGCTGTTGTTTTTATATGTGAAACGGAATCCGTAGGGCTGTCCGTGGACCGGACATATTATGGATCCTTCATAGTACTTGTTGTCAAGCATATACTGTGCCACATCCTGCCCTGTTATGGCGATCACCTCATCCTCTGAAGTGCATTTTCTGATCTCATCATCATAATGATACATGGCCAGGAATTTCTGTGACAGCTCTGCCCTCTGCACCTTGCACCGGGTGACCTTGGTCTTGTCCACATAAGCCGCATAGGAAGGTACCAATATGGCGGCTAATATAACAAGGATCACTAAAACTATGATGACCTCCACTAAGGTAAACCCTTTTTTGTTTTTTGTTTTTCTTAGATCTTGCATATTAATATCCCCTATAAATCAATATGTCCCTCTGCCGTTTTGCTAAAACAGATTTTGTATCCCCATTATAAGGCAGGGCATGAATACTGCCGGTATCATGTTTGCTGCCTTTATTTCTTTGATATCCAGGAAATTGAATCCTATGGCGGCTATTATCAGGCTTCCCGAAGCCCCCATTTCAACTATCATGTCAGCAGGCACGAATCCGGCTGCTTTCATGGATATGAATGCTATGAGCCCTTCGTATATAAAGGTGGGCACCGCCGAAAAAGCCACTCCTATGCCCATCTGATAGGCAAAAAGTATACATATGGTGCCGTCAAGTATGGATTTGGCAAAAAGCATTTCATGGTCACCCATAAGTCCGCTCTGCATGGCTCCCACTATGGCCATGGATCCCGTGCAGAATATTATGGTGGCCGATACGAATCCCTTGGTGAAATCGCTGCCGGATCTTCTTTTGCCGGTATGCTCCGGAACAAATTCCGGATCATCG
>JAAYYX010000027.1 GCA_012515135.1 Clostridiales bacterium
AATTATACCATAATACCGCAAATCTTGAAATAAAATAGATTTTGTGGTAGGGTAGAAGACAATATAAGGGGACAGAAATGAATAACAAAGTTTTATCAGAAAACAATATGGCAGATGAAATAAAGGCGGGACTCAATAAAGGGGATTTCGAGATCTATTACCAGCCTGTATTCAGCATGACTGAAGAAAGACCCATATATGCAGAAGCCCTTTTGAGATGGAATCGAAAAAAGGGACAAAAGCTGCCTGCTGCGGAATTCATTCCTGCTGTTGAAAAAAACGGAGGCCTAAAAGATCTTGATATATATGTATTAGAAAAAGTTTGCAGACAGATGCAGATATGGAAAAATGATGCCTGCCCTTTACTGCCGGTTTCTGTGAATATTTCAAAGGCCGGCATATTCGACATAGATCTTTGTGAGGAAATGGTGGCTCTGACCGAAAAGTACGGTATAGATCATTCCCTTCTAAATATAGAAATAACAGGAACAGGATACGAATACGACCCGGAACTGCTGCAAAAAAAAATAAAAGCGCTTAAGAATGCCGGGTTTTCTGTTATAATAGATGATTTCGGCAACGGTTCCTCGTCTCTCAAAATGTTAAAGGATATACCCTTTGATATATTGAAGATAGACAGGGAACTTTTTGATGAGTTTGAAACAGACGAAAAGGTTGCGGGCATACTGACATCTGTGATGCGAATGGCCAAATGGCTCTCCATAAGCGTGATAACAGAAGGCGTAGAAAGCGAAAACCAGAGACAATTCCTTAAGAATATCGGATGCAGCATGATGCAGGGATACTATTTTCTAAGGCCTGTCCCGGCGGATAAATTCATGGAATATGTGAAAAAAAACAAGAATAAGCATAGAAAAGACGGAGAAACCGGTATACTCAACTTTGATGCAGGGTCCATACTGGACAATGATGTAATAATGAACATGATATATCACAAATTCATGGAGGGCGTGGGGATATATGAAGTGATCGGTGATAAACTGAGGATAATAAGAGTCAATGAAGGCTATTGCAGGATGTTCGGATATGATCCGAAAGCTATGCCTGAAGGAGCCGATAATGTCTATCTAATGGCCCACGAAGACTACAGGGGTATCCTCATGGAGGAGTGTCAGAAGATAGCCCGGGAAAAAGGCGAAAGACAGTTTGAATTTCTCAGGAAGACCGGATATGGCAAATATCTTTGGGTCTGGGCCGGGGGCACTTACATTGGAATGAAAAACGACCATCCTGTTATTTGTTTTCTACTTCGTGATATAACAAGATATGTTGAAAGCCAGAAACAGGCAGAAATAAAAGTGAGTAAACAGAGAGAACTGTATATGAAGCTTATGGAAGATACCAATATTGGTATCTTCGAGATAGATATAGAAAAAGACGAGCTGGTGATATACATGAAAATGCCCGATGGTCAAAGAAAGGATTTCATCATAAAGGGAATAGTGAGCGAACAGGGAGATCTAAGTGATGATAACATAATAATGAAGAAGATATCCCCTGAAAACAAGAACATCTTTAATGAAATAATAAAGGCGGCAGAAAAAAGCGATCAAAACGGAGAATTTGAGTACAGAGCCGATTATTACGGGGATGGATACAAATGGTACAGATCATATTACGAGAGTGTTTTTGATCAGGAAAAAAGCAAGGTCACCAACATAATAGGAAGAACTGTCAGCATAGAAAAGGAAAAGGAAATGGAACGCAGACTTAAGCAGGAAAAAGCCTATAGAGCTGCTGTTTTCAAGGAGATGCTGGTGGTATATGAGATGGACATAACCCTTGATATAAGTGTGCCCATGTACAGGAACCAAAAAAGAGCAGGCGAATATTTTCCATTCAATTACTATACTGATTTTGAAAAAAGCAGAGATTATATCCATAGCGAAGATTTTGAAGACGTAAAAAAATGCTTCCAGGAGGCTTTTTCCGGAGAGCTTCTTAAGAAAGGCATCGAAGATGTAAAGAAAAAATATCGTATCAAAGACAGAAAAGACAATTTTATGTGGATAGAGATGACGGCCCACATGTTCATAGAAGAGACCACTGAAAATCTCAAGGCCATAGTCTACATTGAGGAGATAGACGAACAAAAAAGAAAAGTCGATAAACTTGAAAACAAGGCACAGATAGATGCAGTGAGCAGACTATACAACAGGGGAACAACAGAAGAAAAAATAAACAATGCCCTTGAAAAAAGAGATGAAGGGTCCCGGCATACTCTGTTCATTGTTGACATAGATAATTTTAAGGTCGTCAACGACACTTTCGGACATCTGGCGGGAGATGATATCCTTAGAAAAATCGGGGAGATATTCAAAGGTATATTCAGGAAAACCGATATAGTGGGAAGGATCGGCGGAGATGAATTTGCTGTTCTTATGACAAATGTGACAAGTGACAGACAGATAACAGACAGAATGAAGCTAGTGATGGGAGAGATCCACGGTCTTCCCGCAAAAATGGGCATAGGAATAAATGTTTCTGTAAGTGTGGGGATCACAAGGTCAGTTGCGGAAGACAAAGAATTTGATGACATGTACAAAAGAGCAGACCTTGCCATGTATGAAGCAAAAACAAAAGGTAAGGACCGGTTCATAATAAAATAAAAGATTTGTATGCAAAAACACCGCTTAAAAGCGGTGTTTTTAAGTGCTTTCTTAAATACTTATTCCCTTGAAAAACAGATGTAAAATGATATACTAGGAGCCGAGGTGTTTTATGAAATTAGTACTGATCTATCTGGGCATAGCTCTTCTGGGCTATTTTGCAGGCAGTGTATTAAGAAAAAGAGACAAAAAAATAAAATGGGCGGACAAAGTCCTGACGGCTTCCATAATAATACTTGTCGTTGCCATGGGCATAAGGCTGGGACTTTCAAAAGAGCTCATACCTGCACTGGGGTCCATTGGCGTGACTGCTTCCATCATCACTGTTGCCACTTTGACAGGCAGCGTTGCCGCCGTATTTCTGGCACGTAAAATTCTTGGAATAAACAAAAAGGGGCTTACCTCCAATGACTAGGATAATTATGGGCTCGGTGGCAGCAGGGCTTCTTCTGGGGTATTTTGTCGTACCCGATTCATGGATGGAATGGACAGAGCCGGTTCTTGTGGCAGTTCTTTGCATTTTGCTTTTTTTTGTGGGAATAACTTTGGGTATGGATGGCACTGTAATTGAGAATTTCAAAAAAGTAAGCTGGCGAATAATGATCTTCCCAATGGCATCTATTGCAGGGACTCTGGCAGCGGCTGCTCTGGTTTCTTTTTTTCTGCCCATCACTTTAAGGGAAAGTATGGCAGTGGGTGCCGGATTCGGATGGTATACTCTGGCTCCTGTCGTGCTTTCTGATTATTCTGCTCAGCTCAGTGCCGTTTCATTTGTTCATAACGTACTTAGAGAACTGGTGGGCATAATACTGATACCTACCGTTGCAGCAAGGATAGGTCATATTGAATGCACCAGTCTGCCGGGAGCGGGAGCAATGGATGTATGCCTTCCGATAGTTGAAAAAGCCACATCACCCAATATTGCAGTTTATTCTTTTGTTACCGGAGTAACTATGACCATCATGGTGCCTGTGCTGGTGCCTTTCTTTGTTGGTCTTTGATCATATTCAAAAATATTTTTTATAAGTTTTGACAAGTAGGAGAAAACAAAAATGAAAAACATGGACGTTTTTAGAGGAAGCGAAAATTATGTGGTGACAAAAGAACTGATGAATGCAGTTAATGTTTCCATCGCACTGAAAAAACCTTTGCTGATAAAAGGAGAACCGGGAACAGGCAAAACCATGCTGGCACAGTCGATTTCAGAAGCACTTCAAAAGAAGCTGATGATATGGAGCATAAAATCAACAACAAAGGCACAGGAAGGACTATATATTTATGATACTGTGCAAAGACTTTATGACAGCCAGTTCGGAGAGGGAAATGTTTCGGACATCAAACAGTATATAAAACTCGGAAGACTGGGAGAAGCTTTTTCCGCCCATGAGCAGGTAGTTTTGCTGATAGATGAAATAGACAAAGCCGATCTTGAGTTCCCAAATGATTTGCTTTGGGAACTGGACAAAATGGAGTTTTATATAAATGAAACAAAAGAAACCGTGAAAGCGAAAAACAGACCGATAGTAATAATAACTTCCAATGCAGAAAAAGAACTGCCTGACGCATTTTTGAGAAGATGCATTTTTCACTATATTGAGTTTCCCGATGAAGAAAAAATGAAAGAGATCGTGAAGGTGCATTACGGCGATATTGAAAAAAAACTGCTTGATAACACAATGAAAGCCTTTTATGAGATAAGAAAAATGAACGATCTTCAAAAAAAACCCGGTACCTCCGAACTGCTGGACTGGCTTCAGGCACTCATGATAAGCGGAGTGACCGTAGAAAAAATACAGGATCAAATGCCTTTTATAGGGGTGCTTCTTAAAAAGAATCAGGATATAGATATATTCAACGAAATAAAGGAGAAGGGGTATTCCCTTAAACGCTGGTAATGTTTCTGGAATTCTTTTATTTGCTAAGAACAAGAGAACTTCAAGTATCGGTAAATGAATGGATGACACTTACAGAGGCTCTTGACAAAGGTTTGGCCGGCAACAGCCTGACAGGCTTTTATTATCTTTGTAAAAGTATACTTGTAAAGACAGAATCCGACTATGATAAACTGGATTCTGTTTTTGCCGAATATTTCGGTGGTGTAAAAACACCGGAAGATCTGCCGGAAGAATTCTGGAGATGGCTAAGGGATAATGCCCGCGAAAAAGACATCAATGATCGGAAGATGCTTGACAGCTTTCTGATGGAGCTTGATGATCTGCTAAAGACTTTTCGTGAAAGAATAGAAGAACAAAAAGAAAAGCATGACGGAGGCAATTACTGGATAGGAACGGGCGGGACTTCCACAATGGGGGCCGGCGGTTATAATGAAAGAGGAATAAGAACGGGCGCCAAAAGCAGACACAGATCAGCGGTACAAATAGCCGGAGAAAGGAATTTCAAAGACTTCCGCCAAGACACTATACTGGACATCAGACAGTTTCAGATGGCATTTAGAAAACTCAGACAGTATTCCGCCAGGATGCAGGGGGAAAGATCCGAACTGGACATAGGAAAGACCATAGACGAGACCTGTGATAAAGGCGGTATGCTCCATATAGTATATGACAAACCGAGAAAAAATACCATAAAGCTTCTTCTCCTGATAGATTCCGACGGTTCCATGCTGCCCTACAGCAGACTTTGTAACAGACTTTTTCAGGCCGTTAGCAAATCCAATCATTTTAAGGACCTGAAGGTTTATTACTTTCATAACTGCATATATGATAATCTTTACAGGACGCCCCAATGCAAAAGAGGAGACTGGGTAGATACAAACTGGGTGCTGTCAAACCTTGACAGTGAATACAAGGTTATATTTGTGGGAGATGCGGCAATGGCACCCCTTGAACTTTTCAGAAGGGGCGGCAATTCATTTATAGGGCTTTATAATGATGAGCCCGGGATGGAATGGCTCAAAAGATTCAAAAGACGATACAAGAAACAAATATGGCTGAATCCCATAGAGGAAAAGTCGTGGGACAACATGTACGGAGGAGAAACTCTGGCGGCAATAAGGGAAGTGTTCCCCATGTATGAGCTTACCCTGGATGGCCTTGAAAAAGGCATAAAGAAACTTCTTGTAAAATAAAAATGACCGGTACATCCAGGATGCACCGGTCGTTCTGTTATTAATGTTAAAAATATCTGAAAACACCTTTTACCTTGCCGAGAATTTTTGCGTCTTCAACGATAATAGGGCTCATGGCCGGGTTCTCCGGCTGTAGTCGTATGTGATCCTTTTCTTTGTAAAAAGTTTTTACAGTCGCTTCGCTTTCAAAACCGTCCACCATGGCAACAACGATATCTCCGTTGTTTGCTGTCTCCTGCTGCTGAACAAGTATGTAGTCCCCGTCCATTATACCTGCTTCGACCATGCTTTCGCCCTTGACAGTGAGCATGAAATTGGCGCCTCTGCCGACAAATCGTGAAGGAACAGGAAAAGTTTCTTCGAGATTTTCTTCGGCAAGTATGGGTGTGCCTGCGGCTATTCTGCCAACAAGAGGAACATATGTTATATCTGCATTGGAAGAATCATAACTATCGTCGCTGTCGGATCTCTTTTTTGCGGAAGGATCCATGACCATGAGTGCTCTTGGTTTGGATGGGTCCTTTACTATATATCCGGATCTCTCCAGATTGGCTATGTCTTTATGTGCTGTTGAGGTCGACTTGATATCAAGAGCATTACATATCTCTCTAACAGTGGGAGGGTATCCCTTGACTTTGATCTCGGATTTCATGTAGTCCAGTATCTTTCTTTCTCTTTCTTTTAATCGGTCCATTTGATACCTCCATATATTTTATAAAAAAATAATAGCATAATACGAACAAAAAGTAAACAGATGTTCACGATTTTTTATTGTTAGAAGGGAAAACATATATTCGCAGAAAAATCAAACAGTGCTGACCCATGAAGAAAAAAAGATAAAATTATGAATAAATATACATATATTATAAAAAAAATACAGAAAATCTATTGACTATGTATCCTTGACGATATATTATTATATCTATAAATTTTTTAAAAAGAGGTTCAAAACAATGGAATACAGTGTTTTTGTCGATGGAGCTGAAGGAACTGCAGGACTTGGTATACATGAGAGGTTCAAAAAAAGAAATGACATAGAAATAATAAATATACATGAATCTCAAAAAAAAGATATAGGAGAAAGAGTTAAAAGAATCAA
>JAAYYX010000210.1 GCA_012515135.1 Clostridiales bacterium
CCGGGCTGTATACCCTTATTACCGCTGCCAGCCTCTGGCCGAAACCGTTCCATCTGGTGATCCTCACACCTCTTGTTGTGGCATGGATCACTTTGCCTCCGCCTATGTATATGGCTGCATGGCCGATGCTTCCGCCTCTGTAATAAAGAAGTATATCGCCTTTTTTTGCTTTCTTTATGCTTCTTCCTACATTATATTTACTACTTTTGTAGGGTGCCAGACGGCCCTTTCTGATTTTGATCCCGGATTTCCTCATACAATAATATACGAAACCTGTACAGTCAAATCTGTTTGGTCCTCTGGATCCGGCGCTGTAGCGGCACCCTCTTTTGCTTTTTGCCACTTTTATGAGTTTTCCCACCTGGGAAACTGACTTCTTTGAAATGCTTGCCGCGTAGGTGGCCTCAGGGGCCATTGCAAAAATAAGTCCTACGGTAAGAGTAAATGCTATTATTATCCTGCTTATTTTCTTCATGCTGATATTTTTAATCATAAGGTAAAGTTGCCTTCCTTTTCACATCATGTGCTTATCTTAAATGACACAAAGTGACAGGTCAATGACATATTTGTCATTTTCACAATACCCACACAAATCCCCTCTCATTGTAACCTGTTTAAATGTATACAAGTTTACAATTTTTTTATGCTGTGTTACAATACAAAATATGATGGAAAAGGAGGGCTTGCATGGCCACTAAAGAACGTGTTTTCAAAGTACTGAACGAAAATAAGGGCAAAGCTGTATCGGGTGAACGCCTGGCAAGATCTTTGGATATATCCCGCACTGCCGTATGGAAAGCCATAAAATCTTTGCGCAATGAGGGGTATCCCATAGAAGCCGGCACCAATAAAGGATACATGCTGGCGGCAAATCTGGACTACCTTTCAGAGGATTCCATAATTGCAGGTCTTGATGAGGATCTTTCTGACTTTTCCATACATCTCTATGAAACTCTGGAATCAACAAATAAAACAGCAAAGGAAATGGCATTTAAGGATGTTGATCACAATATAGCCGTAATAGCCGATCATCAGACAAACGGACGGGGAAGGCTGGGAAGGGACTTCTTTTCCCCTAAAGGTTCCGGACTTTATATAAGCCTGCTTTTGAAACCTTCTTTTGATATGAGCAAATCTGTGCTCATCACAACTGCAGCCGCAGTTGCCGCTGTCCGGGCAATAAAAAAATTCTCGGACGGGGATCTTAAAATAAAATGGGTGAACGACATATACATGGATGACAAAAAAATATGCGGCATCCTTACTGAAGCTGTAACTGATTTTGAAACGGGGCAGATCCAGCATATCGTCCTGGGTTTCGGCATCAATTGTTTTGAAGCCGAGTATCCGGAAGGCCTTTCCGAAAAGATTTCCTTTGTCGGCGGTAATTTTTCAAGGAATATTCTGGCCGCAGATATCATAAACGAAACCATGAAGATCTTCAAAAATATAGAAAACAGAAAATTTCTCGAGGAATACAAAAAACTTTCCATGGTTATTGACGAAGAAATAGATGTTTACAAGCCGGCGGCGTGTGCTTCCCGGGCGGCGGTTCCCATAAAAGCCATTGCCCTGGGCATAGACAGCGACGGCGGTCTTATTATAAGACATGAAGAAGATCCGTTCAAAGG
>JAAYYX010000211.1 GCA_012515135.1 Clostridiales bacterium
AATACAAACAAAAATCAGAAACCAAAAAACAAACAAAAAACCGACAAAACCAAAAAACAAACAAAAAAACCGGCAAAACAAGAAAACAGAACAAAAAAGACGGGAAAGCAAAAGAAATCACATGAAAACACAAATCCTTGAAAGCACATCTGAAAACATAAAAAAGGCGGCCGAAATAATCAAAAAAGGCGGTCTTGTGGCATTTCCCACAGAAACTGTATACGGACTGGGTGCGGATGCCATGGATCCGGAAGCCGTAAAAAAAATATATGAGGCAAAGGGAAGGCCCAGCGATAACCCAACCATAGTTCACATAGGAAGAGCCAGCGACATAGGTCAGCTTACCCGGATGCTTTCGCCCGGGATAGTTAACCTTATCGAAAATTTCTGGCCTGGGCCATTGACATTGGTCGTAAATAAAAAACCTAAAGTTCCCGATGTTACCACAGGGGGACTTGGTACTGTGGCAGTAAGGATGCCGGATCATCCCGTTGCCCTTGAACTTATAAGAAACGCAGGATGTCCCATTGCAGCACCCAGCGCGAATATTTCCGGTAAACCAAGCCCGACGACGGCAGAACATGTAATAGATGACCTTGACGGCAAAGTAGATGCCATATTGGTCGGCGGGATGTGCAGAGTTGGGATAGAATCCACAGTTCTGGATATGACAGAAGAAAAGCCCGTCATATTGAGACCCGGCATCATAACTGCAGATGATATTGAAGCAGCCCTTAACAAAGATGTGAGCGTCGACAAGGTGGTTTTGCAGAAAACTTCCGACGGACAGGGCAATGAGGAGAACGCACCGAAAGCTCCCGGAATGAAATACAAACATTATGCTCCGGACGCACAGATGCTGGTGGTAGAAGGCCAGAGAGAAAAAGTCAAAAGTGAGATAAACAGGTTGAAGGATCTCAACGAGAAAATGGGTAACAAAGTGGGCGTAATGCTTTTTGAAGAAAAAGCCTTTATAGAGGCAGCTCATGATTTTTTCGCAGAACTCAGGGAGCTGGACAGGCAGGGAGTGGACATTATACTGGCAGGAGCGCTAAGTGCAACGGATGGAGTGGGATTTGCGGTCATGAACCGGATGATGAAAAGTGCAGGATATAATATAGTAAAGGTCTGAGGGAAGAACAGGCCGCTGGAAATCCAGGCTGAGGGAAGAACAGGCCGCTGGGAATCTAAGCTGAGGGAAAAACAGATCCACATAACCCCTTTATAATGGAGTGATATTATGAAAATTGCCATTGCCGCCGATCATGGCGGATATGAACTGAAAGAAAAGATAAAAGAGTATCTTGAAAGCATCTATGCGAATGACAAAGATGTGGAGATACTTGACATAGGCACCGATTCGGATGCCTCTGTTGATTACCCCATGTATGGCAAAAAGTGTGCCGAGAAAGTGGCATCCGGTCAAGCACAAAAAGGAATAGTCATATGCGGCACCGGAATAGGCATATCCATTGCAGCCAATAAGGTGAAAGGAATAAGATGCGCACTTTGCACAAATGAGAAAATGGCAGAAATGTCAAGAAAGCATAATGATGCAAATATGCTGGCCCTGGGAGGACGAATAACAGACCCGGATACGGCATTAAGAATAGTAGATGTCTGGCTCAAAACAAATTTTGAAGGCGGCCGGCACAAGAGACGTGTAGATATGCTTGACTGCATATAAATAAATTAATTTTTAAAAAAGAATATTTGGAGGTACAAGATGGGAAAAGTATATGTTTTTGATCATCCGTTGATCCAGCACAAAACAGCAATGATAAGAAAAAAAGAAACAAGCGTAAAAGATTTCAGAGAGCTGGTAAAAGAAATAGGCATGCTGATGGGTTATGAAGCAACAAGAGATCTTCCTCTTAAGGAAGTGGATATCGAAACCCCCATCTGTCCCACCAAAGTAAATATGCTCAAAGGTGAAGACATAGCCATAGTGCCCATATTAAGAGCAGGGCTCGGATTGGTTGACGGTATGCTTGCCCTGGTACCCAATGCGAAAGTGGGTCACATAGGACTTTACAGAGATCCCGATACACATATGCCTGTGGAGTATTACTGCAAGATGCCCAATGATGTTGACAAGAGAAAGGTATTTGTGGTGGATCCCATGCTGGCCACAGGAGGCAGTGCGGCGGCGGCCATCGATTTCATAAAAGAAAGAGGCGGTAAAGATATAATTTTCATGTGCCTTATAGCCGCGCCGGAAGGGATAGAAGTTTTGCAGAAGGCTCATCCCGATGTGGACATATATATAGCAGCAAAGGATGAAAAACTGAACGAAAA
>JAAYYX010000028.1 GCA_012515135.1 Clostridiales bacterium
CACCGAAAGATATACAGCGGGATGTTTTCCGCAGGCAGATAGATCTGGCCAATCAATTGAAGATGCCCATCGTGATCCACTCGCGGGAGGCCGATCAGGAAGTAATGGACATATTAAAAGAAGAGGGAGCTTTTTCCGAAGAGAGAAAAAGCTGGTTCCAAAAGAGGCCTCTGCCAAAGGAAGACGCTGAAAAAAACAGGAACTGGATAAATGCCGCATCGGATGCCAGAGTTCTGCTCCACTGTTTTTCCGGAAGCAGAGAAATGGGGGAGCAGTATGTGAAACTGGGAGGGACGCTTTCCATCGCCGGTCCGGTAACTTATAAAAACAACCGCAAGACAACAGATGTGGTCACAGCTGTGCCTATGGAATTCATGCTCATAGAAACGGACGCACCTTTTCTTGCTCCCGAACCCAAAAGAGGTAAGGCAAACATGTCTCCATATATTGAATTCACTGCCATGAGAGTTGCGGCGATAAAAGGCAGAACTCTTCATGAAACGGCAAGGATAACGACAGAAAATGCAAAGAGATTTTTTGGTATTGGCTGATGCTGGAACAAACAGTAAGAGATACAATTGAAAAACACAGTTTGATCGCACAAGGAGACCACATCGTTTTAGGCCTTTCGGGAGGCCCGGATTCGATGTGTCTTTTTCATGTGTTAAGGACTGTTTTCAGTGAACATGAAATCGGACTCACGGCGGTGCACGTGAATCATAAATTCAGACCGGGAGCGGCTGAAGAAGAACAGGAATATGTTGAAAAGCTTTGTAAAAATGCCGGGGTCGACTGCAGATCATTTGTTTTTGACTGCAATAAGATCGCCGAAGAAAACCATATGACCGGTGAAGAAGCCGGCCGTAAAGTCCGGTACGATTCTTTTTTTGAAGTCACAAAAGAACTCAGGGAAAAAGGGATACCGGCTGAAAAGATAAAAACCGCTGTTGCCCACAACATTAATGATCAGGCAGAGACTGTTCTTTTCAGGATCCTCAGAGGCACGGGCACCGATGGGCTTTCGGGGATGGAGTACAGAAGAAAAGACGAAAAAGGTATGATCGTAATAAGGCCCCTTCTGGATGTGAAAAGGGCGGATATTGATGAATACTGCAGATCAAATAAACTTGACCCAAAAAAAGACAAGAGCAACGAGGAACCTCTTTATGCCAGGAACAAGATAAGGCTCGATCTGATACCTTATATAGAGGAAAACTACAACCCCGGCATAAAAGATGCTCTTATAAGGCTTTGCGGCATTGCTTATGAAGACAGCTGTTTTATAAACAGTGAGGCAGAAAAAGCTCTGAAAAAAGCATTGATATCCAATAAAAAGGGAAAATGTGTAATTGATATAAGGGAGATCAAAGACCTCCATAGTGCAGTTATGGGAAGAGTAATAATAAAGGCAATGAATCTTGCCGGGCTTTCAACTGATATGACCCATGCCCATATAAAACAGGCAGAGGAACTTATTATAAAAGAAGAAACTTCAAAATCAATGAATTTTCCCCATGGATATATAATGAAGATTATTTACGGGAAAGCAGAGATATACCGGCAGGAGGTCGGCGAAACAGCCGTTGGAGCCAAGATCGAAACGCAGC
>JAAYYX010000029.1 GCA_012515135.1 Clostridiales bacterium
AACTCTTCCGCCTGCAGTAACAAAAGTCTGTCCGCAGTAACTTCCATGGCATATGTGATCCATGGCAGTCCCCGCATGAAATACTATTGCATCGGAACCGTAGATCTGGCCGTTTTTTGCCAACCCCTTTATCTCTATGCCCTTCATATATTCTCCCGGATATCCGCCTGATGCGGCAACCACGCAAACAGCCTTTTGCTTGCTCCACCTTATACTTATATCTGACAAACGGTTCTTGCATACAGCAACCAAAACATCCATAAGGTCAGTTTCCATTCGGGGCAGCACCGACTGGGCTTCCGGATCCCCAAATCTGTTATTGAATTCAATGACCTTGGGTGACCCGTCTTCCTGTATCATGAGTCCAATAAAAAGTACGCCTTTGAAATTAAGGCCGTCGGCCCGAAAGCCTTCCAATGTGGGATCCAGTATCTCCCGCCGTATCCTTTTTTCCAGTTTTTCATCAAACACCAGGGAAGGGGAATATGTGCCCATGCCACCGGTGTTCGGGCCTTCATCCCCTGAAAATATCCTCTTATAATCCTGCGCCGGTTCCATGGGAATAATTGTTTTTTCATCCACAAAACAAAGCACGGATGCCTCAACACCTCTTAAAAATTCTTCAACTACCACCTTATCTCCTGCAGTGCCGAAATCGCGACTTCCCATCAGGGATTCTATGCCCTTTCTCGCTTCCTCTTTATTTGCTGCTATTATGACTCCTTTTCCTGCAGCCAGCCCGTCTGCCTTCAGAACCATTGGGAATCCGAATATCCCTATGTTTTCCAAAAGCTCCTCTTTGTCTGTAAATTCTCTGTAACCTGCCGTGGGGATTTTATGCCTGGCAAGAAAATCCTTCGTAAAGGATTTGCTGGCCTCCAGCTGTGAGCATTTTTTGTTGGGTCCGAAAACCATTATCTCTTTCCCGGCTTTTTTGCCCGAACTTTCCAGCGCGTCGACCATTCCCATGGCCAGGGGCACCTCGGGGCCTATGACAGCCATGTCTATTTCAGCCGAAACAGCAAAATCACAAATGCCTTCCAGATCATCGACTTTTATCGGCACACACTCCGCATGATTTGCTATGCCGGCATTGCCGGGAGCGCAGTAAAGCTTTGTCACTTTTTGGCTTTCTGCCAGTTTCCATACTATGGCATGTTCACGGCCTCCACCGCCCACGATCAATACTCTCATATTATTTCTCCGTTCTATTAATATGTATTTGTCCGAGTTTTTATGCTGTATGCATCAAAATCGGAATTTTATATATGAACCCGGTCCAAGCATGAAATCCTATTCCCGTATCCATGCTGAAATCCTATTCCCGGCTCAATTCTGGAATCCTATTCCCGGTCCAATGCTGAAATTTCATTTTCGGATCAATGCTTGAAGTGTCTCATGCCGGAAAATACCATTGCGATCCCCAGCTCATCGGCTTTTTCGATAGATTCCTTATCTCTTATGGAGCCTCCGGGCTGTATGATAGCCGTCGCTCCGGCTTCGGCGGCGGCTTCTACACAGTCGCTGAAAGGGAAGAACGCGTCTGAAGCCATAACGGAGCCTTTCATATCTGAAAGGCATCTTTTTATACAGTTTTCTACCGCCCATATCCTGTTGGTCTGCCCGGGCCCGATTGCTATGGTTTTGCCGTCTTTTACAAAAACGATCCCGTTGGATTTTGTATGCTTGACCACCTTCATGGCAATTTCCATGTCCCGTAACTCCGATTCGGAGGGGG
>JAAYYX010000212.1 GCA_012515135.1 Clostridiales bacterium
CCCATAACAAAAGTAGGAGTTTCGTTATCCTTGGCCGGGGCGGAAATAATAACTTTTTTTGCGCCTGCCTTTATATGATCCATAGCCTTCTCAGTGGTTACATAAGCTCCTGTCCCCTCCACTATATATTCCGCACCGCAATTTTTCCAGGGTATATTTACTGCTTCGCTTTCGCTGTAAACAGGAACTTTTCTGCCGTTTATCACAAGGCCATCTTCGTACAGGTCAAGGCTTTTGGGAAAACGGCCGAAAGTCGTATCGTACTTCAGCATATATAACATATAATCTTTTTCTGCGTTACGGACATTTATGCCGCAGATGTCGATCTTTGGGTCATCCATGGCTGCACGGATCACCACTCTGCTTATACGACCAAAACCACTAATACCAACTTTTACTGCCATTTCGATTCCTCCTCATACTCTGCCCGAAGCAGAACAAATGAAATAAAATACTATATACTTATTATGATATAACAAAATCAATAACGCTTTCTTTTTGAAGAGGAAGATATGCCCATTTCATCCCGGTACTTTGCTATGGTCCTTCTGGAAATTTCTATTCCCCTCTCCTTCAAAATCATGGCAAGGGACTGGTCGCTGTAAGGCGCTTTTATATCTTCTTTGTCTATGATCTCTTTTATGTGGGTCTTTATACTGTTTGAAGATATGCCTTCTCCCTGATCTCCAAAAACTCCTCCGGAGAAAAAATACTTCAACTCAAAAACTCCTCTTGGGCTCTGCATGTACTTGCCGTTGATGGAACGGCTCACAGTGGATTCGTGTATTCCCACATCATCCGCCACCTGCCTGAGCGTGAGGGTCTTCAAGTATTTATCTCCGTTGTCAAAATATTCTTTTTGGAATTTTACTATAGATGTGACCACATTTATTATGGTCTGTTTACGCTGTTCTATGCTTTTGATGAGCCACAGAGCGGAATTGAATCTCTCCGAAAGGTATTCATTGAGTTTCTCATCATTTCCCGATTCCCTTAAAACTTTTTCGTAATATGAACTGACCATAAGCTTTGGTATGCTGGTATCATTTGTAGTGACCGAATATCCTTCTTCTGTTTTTTCAACAAATACATCCGGCACAATGTACCTGGTCTCAGTCTGGCCGGCGAACTGTCTTCCGGGCTTTGGTTCCAGAGATTTGATCACATCACTCATTTCCTGAACCTCTTTGACAGATATCCCAAGATCCTTTGCTATCTGACCAAGCCTGTTCCCCGCCAGATCCTCGATGTGTTCTGTTATCATGCTTTTATATTTTTCGTTATAAAGGTCTTTGCTTTTCAGTTGTATCAAAAGACACTGTCCCAGATCTCTTGCCCCCACTCCCATGGGCTCAAAAGTCTGTATCAGGTTGACTACTTTTTTTACATTCTTTACACATGTTTCTACAGCAGCTGCGATCTCCTCGTCCTCAAGGGTCATGTATCCGTTCTCATCAAGGGATTCTATTATATATCGTCCGATCTTTCTGCAGGTCTTGTTGCCGGATGCAAATTGCAACTGGAACATAAGATGTTCAGGAAGGGTTATCTCCGCAGATACGTACTGTTCGTATGAATAGTCTTTGTCATCGTTTGCATACTGAGGCTGTTTGTATCCGGTCTCATCATAGCCTCTTTCTCTTATATATTCCCTGAGCGTATCAGTCTGTTCATCAAAAGACTTGCGCTCTTCTTCTGTCCCGCCTTCTTCGGTCTGTGATGTCTCGAGCACCGGATTGCTCAGAAGCTGATCCTGGACATAGGAATCCAGTTCCTGAGTGTTGAATTGCAAAATCTGAATCGCTTGTATCAACTCAGGAGTCATCACCAGTTTCTGCGACTGTTCAATTGTCAGGTCGTAACCAAGTCTCATTTCTTTTCTTTCAACACTCCAAATACATTATAGCATACCGCCTCTTTATTTCAACCCGGAAAAGCCTGTCTGACGCAGGGCCTCGAATAAAACAATGCTTACAGAATTGGCCAGATTCAAGGATCTTAAGGCTGTCTGTGGCCGCATGGGGATCCTTATGGTTTTTTCTTTGTTTTCTTCAATAAAGCGGGCCGGCAATCCTTCTGTCTCTTTTCCGAATATAAGCATATCCCCGTCTTCGTAACTTGCTTCTGTATAATTCTTGTTACCTTTTGTGGTAACTATGTGCATTCTTCTTTTACCATATGCACCCATGAAGGATGCAAAGTTTTCGTGTATGACCAATTTTACAAAGGGCCAGTAATCAAGTCCTGCCCTTTTCAGACTTTTCTCATCCAGAGAAAAACCCAGGGGCCTGACAAGATGAAGCACACTGCCTGTTGTCGCACAGGATCTGGCGATATTACCCGTATTCGGGGGTATTTCAGGTTCAACAAGAACTATTTCAAATGTCATTTTTCGCCTCCTCATTTATCTTGATAAAAATTGCCTCTTTTATAAAGACAAATCAAAGAAAATAGTATATAATTTCTTAAATCCAACATATCATAACACATTATTTGAATCGGGAGGTAAATCAATGCGCACAGTAAAAATAGGTCTTCTGGGACTTGGCAACATCGGTACGGGCTCCTATAAAACTCTTGAAATGAACAAAGATACTATACTTGCTTCTACGGGCATCGATCTTATAATAACAAAGATCCTCGAAAAGGATACCCAAAGAAAAAGAGATATAAATGTTTCTCAGGATCAGTTCGTGAAGGATCCTTCCGAGATATTCAAAGATCCGGAGATAGAAATAGTCATAGAGCTTCTGGGAGGCATTGAACCGGCATCCTCCTTTATGATGGAAGCCATGAAAAACGGTAAAAGCGTGGTGACTGCCAACAAGGCTGCCGTGGCAGCCAATTTTGACAGGCTTACAAAAACCGCCCAAGAGAATAACGTTTTGTTCAGATTCGAAGCCAGTGTGGGAGGAGGCATCCCTATTCTAAATGCCATAACCACCGTGCTCCAAGCCAATAAATTTCAAGAAATACTTGGCATCCTTAACGGAACTACAAACTATATACTTACACAAATGACCGAATACGACCTTGCATACGAAGACGTACTTAAAACAGCACAGGAGAAAGGTTTTGCCGAAGCCGATCCCACAGCTGATGTGGAAGGGGAAGACTGTGCCAACAAGCTTTCCATACTAATGGCTCTTGCCTTCGGTAATTATGTACCGCCTTCAGATATCCCGACTAAAGGTATAACGGGGATCACAAAAGAAGACATCGAAGCGGCCAAAGCTAAGGGCTGCAAGATAAAGTTGATTTCTCAGGCAAAAAAAGAAAAAGACAAAATCCTTTACAGTGTGAAGCCCATGGAGATCCCCTTTGATCATCCCCTTGCCGGTGTAAACAATGAATTCAATGCGGTTTTCGTAAAAGGAAATGCTGTGGATGAACTTATGTTTTACGGAAAAGGTGCAGGTCCGCTGCCCACGGGCAGTGCCATAATGGGAGATGTCCTTGAAATAGCCAGGTTATCAGCAGAAAAAAAACAATAGAAAAAAGCAGAAGAAAAGGAATACTAATGACATCACTATACAAAGAATGGAAAACTCTTATAGAAAACCAGACCGAAGCATCCTTTGATGAGTTCTGGAAAAACTACAGCAGTACAGAAGAACGTATATATTCGGCCATACTGGATAAAGCGCTTACAGAAAAG
>JAAYYX010000213.1 GCA_012515135.1 Clostridiales bacterium
GTCAGACAGGTGGCAGGAAGCACTTTTATAAGCTCGGATTATTATGTGAACCTTATATATACAGCCGGAAGAGATGCGGGAGTCAACCCCAATGTGCTGGCTGCCATGATCATACAGGAACAGGGCACATCAGGAACAAGCGCCCTGATTTCAGGCACATATTCAGAAAAATACAAAGATATTTATAATTTCTTCAACATCGGAGCATACAAAACTTCCACCATGAGCGCCGTCGAAAGGGGCCTTTGGTGGGCAAAGGGAGCGGGCAATAACTACACTTCATATCAAAGACCCTGGAACACCAGAGACAAGGCAATAAAGGGCGGAGCTTCTTATTACGGGATCAATTATACAGGTAAAGGTCAGAACAGCCTTTATCTGAAGAAATTCAACGTTATGAACGGGCTTTCCAAGGTGGGGACACACCAGTACATGACCCATGTGGCCGGAGCCTACGGCGAAGGGAACAAGCTTGCCAGAGCCGATGATTATACATATACATTCTATATCCCGGTATATAACTATATGCCAACCGTGCCGTGTGCGTATTCATCCACATAAATTATAAATGAGGGGAAAGTGTATGGAAGGAAAAAGAAGGACCGCCATTTCAATTCTTGCGGTAATGGTTCTTATACTCATGTTTTCTTTGACTGCGGTTTATGGGGAAGAAACAGCAAGGGTAGATATCAAGACCCCATCAGAAGTTCAAAGGGGAGATCATTTTGAGGCATCTGTCACATACAGCGGCAGTTCCATTGGAGTAATAAGTTCTGTCTTGGAATATGACCCTGAAATACTTTCTCATATATCCGGAGGCGAAAAAACAAAGGATGGAGAAATAACCCTGGATAACGATGTGGGAGGCGGGGATTCTTACACCTTTACAGTGAAATTCAAGGCAGAAAAAGAAGGCCAGACAGCCTTATCCGTCACCAGCAAGAGCGTATGGGACACAGAAGATAAAAGCTTGGGTTCGCCCATAGCCAGCAAAAGTATGACTGTGGAAAAGACCGCATCAAACGAGGGCGCTGCAGCCGATATCAGGGACAGATTTGCATCCGACAAGGAACTTTTCACATTCTATATGATATGCATAGGCATCAATTCCGTATTGCTGCTGGCGGCCATCGGTATAAACAACAGAAAAAAATACTCCTGAGATGACTCCCGGGAGTATTTACTTATATTGTTACTGTCAAATATCATATCTTTATATAGTAATGCAAAATCGATCATTTAAGATTTTCGGGGTTAAGACATTCCAGTTCCGGAATGACGAAGACTCCGTTTTTTCTTATCAGAACATCATCAAAGTATATTTCACCGCCTCCGTATTCGTCTCGCTGTATCATCACAAGATCCCAGTGCAGTGCGGATTTATTGCCGTTAAAGGCATCTTCATAGGCCGATCCCGGTGTCAGATGGAAACTTCCGGCTATTTTTTCATCAAATAGGGTATCTTTCATTGGATGCAGTATATGAGGATTTACCCCCAGGGCAAATTCTCCGAAATATCTGGAGTTTTCATCGGTATCCAGAAGTTTGTTTATTCGTTCGTTGTCATTGGCTGAAGCCTTGACTATTTTTCCGTCTTTTATTTCGAACACTATGTTTTCGTATGTGAAACCCTGTTCCTCCGAAGGGGTATTGTATGAGATTATACCGTTCAAGGAATCTCTCACAGGTGCGGTGTAAACTTCTCCGTCGGGAATATTTCTTTCGCCGCCGCACTTTATAGCCGGCATATCCTTTATTGAGAAGGATAGATCCGTTCCGGGGCCCTTTATACGGATTTTATCGGTCTTGTCCATGATCCTTACCAGATTTTCCATGGATCTGCTCATTTTGGAGTAATCAAGGGTACAGACATCGAAATAGAAATCTTCGAATTTCTCCAGGCTGGTTCCGGCCATCTGTGCCATTGAGTTGTTGGGATACCGAAGCAGGACCCATTTCGTATTGTTTACGCGATGATCAAGCACCGGTCTTAGCCCCTTTGTATAAATGGTCATTTTTTCTGAAGGTACGTCGGCCAGTTCGGAAAAATTTTCGCCTGCACGTATAACTATGCAGGCCTGCATTCCTTTCATCTGTGCCAGTTGGTATTCTTTCATGAATTCTATCTGCTCTTTGCTGCATCCCAAAAGAACTTCCCTGGTGACGGAGGAATCCTTTTGTTCCACATGGGGAAATCCTCCCGCATTATAAATGTCTTTTATGACTCTTTTGACCAGAGTCCTGGTGGAATCTCCTTCATAACTTATGAATACATGATCTCCCTTTTGTATATCACAGGAGTAATTGACCAGTATCTCTGACAGTTTAGTTATCCTATTGTCCAATTTTGTTACCTCTCATTTTTTTACTACGATATCTATTGTAAAGGGAAAAGGTGTCTTTGTAAAACTTTATTTTGATACATTTGAGCTTTTATTCTTGCCAAATCAAAGGAATGTTTGTAGAATTGTTCTATGAGGCATATATTTATAATAAACCCCGTTTCCGGAAGAGGACGGGGCAAAAATTTGCATAAGGACATATTATCTGCATCAGAAAAAACCGGTATTCCGGTGGAAATATATCATACCAAAGGAGAAAATGATGCGGAAGGATATGTCAGGGAAATACTTGCACAAAGGGAACCCTTGGAGCAAATGCTTTCCCCCGAGGAAAAGGATACGCTTACTTTCAGGTTTTATGCCTGCGGCGGCGACGGCAGTTTAAATGAGGTAATAAACGGAGCTTTCGGTCAACCCTATGTGGAAGTTGGATGCATACCGCTGGGTACAGGCAACGATTTCATAAAAAATTTCCCTGAAAAAAAAGATCTGAAAAACTGGAAAAACATTGAAAACCAGCTTCTTGGAAGGGCAAAAGACTGTGATCTGATAAGATACAGCGGCACCATAGATGGAAAAACTGATACCAGATACTGCGCAAACATGTTCAATATAGGATTTGATTCAAATGTGGTGGACATGACAGAAAAGATAAAGAACCTGCCCCTTATGCCGGGTCCTTTGGCATATATGATAAGTGTATTTATAGTCCTCATAAAGAAGAAGGGTGCAGATCTGGAGGTACTGTTTGAAGACGGCAGCGGATATAACGGTAAACTGCTGCTGTTTGCCATAGGAAACGGTTGTTTTTGCGGAGGAGGGATAAAAGGACTTGCAAAGGCCAGTATAAATGACGGACTTTTGGATCATATATTGGTTTACGACCTTACCAGAATAAGGTTTATGTCAATGTTTACAAAATACTGGAAGGGAACACATCTTGACCACAAAAAAGCAAAAGATCTATTTATTTATAAGCAGTCAAAAAGCCTCACAGTCATACCCAACAATGGTATCATGAGGCTTTGTACCGATGGAGAAATAAAGGATGCCGAAAAAGTATTCTTTGAGATAGTTCCTTCTTCTTTGAGATTTTCGGTGCCTTTTTAGGGCTCTCAATGATCAGACCTTTATATCGAGACTTATAACGGGACCTATTCTGACAGGTCCGCTTATTTCTACACTTTCAATGGTGTCTTCTTTTTTTGTTACAGTTGCGGTTATTTCCCCTCCCGGCTGAGAAACCTTTTTTTTGTATGAGTTTGTCTTTTTGTCTGCCAGGGCTGCTGCGCATGCGAATGCGGCAGTACCTGAACCGCAGCTGTTTTCGAAATATGTCATGTCAATACTGGGAACATGTACAATGGGAGTCATAAGATCTTTTACGCTGTCATAAAACATTACTCCCAGGGCGGGGAGCTGTTCATTTTTCATTATATATTCTTTTATATTATCAAAGGTTTCCATTTCAGCAGGAATGTCCTTTACAATTATATGTGTTATCCCATCCATTTTTACCATGGAACTGTCTTTCAGCAGTGGGAAATCATCCGGGGAGAGGGTCTCTGTGGACAAAGGCAGGGGAAGAGATACTGAAGCCTCTCCCGAATATGTATCCACCGAAACGTCAAGAGGCTCTTTGGTCCCGCTGATCTCCAGTGAAAACTCCTGCTTGCCCCTAAGGAGTTTCTGTTTTGCCAGGATGAGCCCGAAACTTCTGGTAGCGTTACCGCAGAATTCCAATCCGGCCATTTCTATTCTACCGTCTGAACTTTTTGACTCGGGAGCGGGAATGATGAATGCCACCTGTTCCGCATGATACCTTTCTATCGAAAGAAGGTTTTCGGCCACATTTTTATAAAGGATCCTGCTGACAGGAGTAATAACGAAAATCGTTGTATTTCCTGCGGGATATGCAACTATAATATCTAATTTCATAATGTTTCCTTTCTATAGGTATATATGCCATTATATGTTGATAGGCAAAAAATGGCAATGAAAATGAAGCAAAACAAAGAAAAATTCTTGTAACCGCAATAAAGGTAATGTAGACTGTAATTATGTAAATATCAGCAAGAGAATATATGGAGAAGTATCGAAGTGGTCATAACGAGCCGCACTCGAAATGCGGTTGCCCGCAAGGGCACGTGGGTTCGAATCCCACCTTCTCCGCCAATACCGGTACCATCTATTGATAAAAAGATTATCAGTAGATGGTATTATTAAAAGCAATGGTTTTGATCAAAGAATAACGATGATTTTTTTCCCTTTTGTGGTATACTTTATTCACAAAAAAAGTTTATTGATAACATATTACTCAAAAATTCATGGAGGTGATTAATATGCCTGATTTTGGACAGCCGTTTTCCGGCCTCAAGAAAGATCATAAGATCAGTGAGCAGGAGCTGATAAGATCCATACGATTTATGATAGCTGCAGAATATGAAGCAATACAACTCTATATGCAACTGGCGGAATCAACAGATAACAAATTAGCTGTAGAAGTCTTAAAAGATATTGCTGATGAAGAAAGGGTGCATGCCGGTGAATTTTTAAGATTACTAAAGGAACTGGATCCGGACGAAGAGAAATTTTATTCAGAAGGTGCCGAAGAAGTTGAAGAAGAAATCGAGAAAATGATAAAATAACCGGAGCAGCAATAAAATCAAATATAGGAGGTATTAAAATGGGTTTTGTAAAAGTAGCAGATACTTCAGAACTGACCAGCGGCAGTAAAAAAAAGATTTTTGTCGGGGACAAAGTCATTCTTTTATCCAATGTGGATGGCAGTTATTACGCGATTTCCGACAAATGCCCGCATATGGGTGGATCCCTTGGCGAAGGTGTGCTCAAGGACGGGATCATAACATGCCCCAAACATGGTGCCAAATTCGACGTAAAAACCGGCAAAGCCGTAGGAGAAGCCAAAATGCTCCTATTGAAAATCAAGGTAAAAGACAGCGCAGTTTTTCCTCTGAAAATAGAGGGGAGCGACATATTTGTTGAAATAGATTGAGATTTTCATATAAAAAGGAAACTCATGAAAATCAAATACAGCATCAAAAAATACGGCAAGCAGACTTGACCAGCATTAGGGACAAGTAAACACTGTTTGCCGTATTATAATGCCCTCAAAGAAGTTTTAGAGTATGGAAAAGACGGAATTCTTTTTATAGGTCAAAAGAAGGAGGTGAAAAGAAATAACATCAGGGTCAAATTCCATGCCATCAAAATAAGGAGGCATGATAAAAAGTAAACGGTAGGCAATACGAGTGCTCTTGATGCTGTTGTATAATATTTATAACAGTGAGACAGAGTAGATACTAATTCGTCATAATTGATGATCCGCAGAGGTCTTGAA
>JAAYYX010000214.1 GCA_012515135.1 Clostridiales bacterium
GAGACAATTCAGAGTTCGTACAAAAAAAGGATGTGGTATGCAGAGACTGGAACGATTCCATCCTGGCCTTCAAAGCCCTTTATGCCAATGAGACAAAGGGTTTTAAGGGAACATATAAAGGTATGGAAGGAAACAATTCTTATAAAATATATGATCTTACCGTTACCGGCACTTCATCGGCGGGGCTGTTTGCAAAAGTCGAAGGAGAGGCCAGGGTGAATGGAGTGTGTCTGGATTATACGGATGAATACTACTCCGCATATGAGCAGGCTTCAGAGATAGAAAAGGGAGATTACTTTATAAGAGGCACCCAATATGCAGGAGGTATAGCAGGAAACAATCAGGGAACCATAAGGTCATGTACTGTTGAGGGCAAGGTATTTGCCAAGGGCAGTGGGGCTGCAGCCGGAGGCATAGCAGGAATAATATCCTTCGAGTGGTGGACTCAGGCATGTCCTGACGGCACTCCCAGCACTGTTACCCATTGCATGTCGGCGGCCTGGGTAAACGGAGAAGGAATGGGAACGGCCGGTACCGCCGCATCTTCGGGAGGGATAGCAGGATCCTGCGATGAAGGGAAAATATATTATTGTGAAACGGGGACGGCATGCGGTGTCGCTGCAGGAACCCGGGAGCCGGTCAGCATACTGGGAGTTCCCTATTTCGGCGCAAGGCCTGAAAATGCCGCATATGATTACAGCACACAAAACATAATGAACAATGTTTGCATGATAACAGGAACAAATCCATATGATTCGGCCGGAGGGATCGCCGGTAAAACAGGCGTTAACAATCCCGCCGGAGATATACTTTATTGTATAAATGCTGCAAAGATCATAAGTGACAGAGCCGGAGGACTGGTGGGACAGCTTCTCGGGGCACATTCCATTGTCAGGAGCAGCTACAATGCAGGAGCTGTTCAGGGAGACAACTACGCAGGAGGTCTTGCAGGGTATTTCAATATAGCGACCATACGCTCATGTTATAACACCGGTCCCGTAAAGGCCGGCCCGGATGCACCGAAAGCGGATACGAAATATGCAGGAGGCCTGGTGGCATATATGATGGGGGGAGCGCACATGTACGATTCATACAGCATAGGATTCGTTGAGGAAGAAGAAGGTCAGGGCAACAATGATATCCAGAAGAAAAGAAACGGGGGCATCGGCTATTGGAATCGGTCCGGAGCCATAACAAACTGCGCTTTTCTCAAGAAATATAATAAAGAAACAACTTTTGCCGGCTGCACTGCCATGAGCCAGGGACAGCTCAAGAACCATTCGGGATTTGACGGAATGAAAAACAGTCCGGGGAACACTCAGGTAGGGATATTTGAATACTTTTACGCTTACTTTGATGTTGACAATGAAAACTGCAGCCTGGGAGAAGATTTCCAGAGGACGCCATGGGATGACGATCACGGAGTCCTTGATTATGTGTATCAGGAATAAAGGCAGGATATGATAAAAAAAACCATAAAAAACAGAAAAGGGATAAGCATACCCATAGTTATGGCAGTGGCGGTCATACTGCTGGTTATCGGCGCTGTTATATTGTCTGTGGCATCGGGGAATCTGGGGACATCCAACCAGGAGAAAAACACGAAACAGGCTTATTTTATAGCAAAATCATCGATGAAGGTCATTGACAGATCCATAAGAAACGGGGAGATAGGGGGACATATAAAGAACATGGTCCTGACAGATCTAATAAACAGCGGAAACACAGCAGTAAACAAAAATTGGGGACCTTTTGCGTCTTCAGCCGGTTATAGCGGCAAAGGGCTGGCTGGTTTTGAAGCAAAGGATATGCGGATATCTTTCAAGAGCAGTTCCCAGGCCACTTCGGGATCAGGATCAGATCTGCAGGCGGCCACAGTTACGATAAATGATATGAAGGTATCATTCAGATCTTTGTATAACGGGCGGGAAAGTTACAGAGTCACGGCCACTTACTCGTATACGGGATATGCCAATATCCAAAACGGGGCGAGGACCTGGGGGACGGAAACATGGACACTGGTAAACATAAAGTGATAAAAAGAATATCAGGAAATAAAAATGGCGAGATCCTTATAGAATCCATCGTCAGTTTTATTATATTTATAATCGTCCTTATTGGGGTCACTGCCCTGGTTTTAAGTTCCGCAAACATGAACAAAGAAGCAGATATCAGCAACAGGGATCTGGAAAACGAGATAAAGGCTGCAGAAAATGATACGGCACCATTGACAGGAACCGGGACCATGACAATAGTTTTTGACGGTAACACTTTTTATGAAAACATAAATATAAAAAAGCAAACTGCAATAACATATTTTTCTCCCAAGAATGATCAGAAAACCACCCACCAGCTGGGAGAAGAGACTATGGCTTCAATAGCACAGAAATTCACAAAAGCCCGGGCGGGGAGCCTGCCTCAAACGGACGGTGCATTCACAGGGGAAAGGATAGACGGGGTAGATGCCAGTGATCCCAATGCAGGAGCCGGCTTTGCATTTGCCGTTTATACTGCCCTTACAACAGAGCAAAAATCCTTTGCCGATTCGATTTCCTGGTCAATAGTAAATACAGAAAACGACTATTACATTTTTTTCGTAGCCGGCAGACATTACACCAGCCTGGAAGATGACTCGGGTATCAAGGTGTATAAGTATGATATGAAAAGCACAAGATACCAGTATACGGGGGCAGGATCGGTTGATGACGGAAGGGTCTCATCTTCGGGAAGCGGCTGGTCCTCATGGAACACTACTGTTTTGGAATGGCAGTGACAGACATGAAAATGAAAACAATCAAAAAAAGCAATAAAGGAGCCACCCTGGTGGAAATAATAGTAGGACTTGCAGTATGTCTTATTTTCCTTGGTGTTGCCTTTGCAGTCATATCGCCAATCGGCAATATATTTGACCGCAGCGGGGAAAAGGCCGATGCACAGCAGATCGCAAACAGCGTTATGGAAAGTATCCGCACAAAGACAGCAAAAAGCGATACTCTTTCCACATCCGGAAACAAAGTCGTATATGATTCGGGCACCAGATTTTTTGCTGTGAACAATGAAGGATATCTGGTCTACGGCGAGACGGTCGCTCCCGAAGATGTCAGACTGGAATATGACAGAGCCTTTTACAGTGGCAAAACCATATCAATGATGGTATCTTCTCAAGGGACGGATAAGCTTGAAGTAACAATAGATGTCAAAAATAAAGAGGGCAGCAGAACGATTTACTCAACAACAGGGATACTGAAACCCATACTGACTGAAAATGAAGAGGACTCACCGGCATTTTCGGCGGAAGGACTTATCAATGTAAACGATTCGTCTCTGGGATTCACCAATGAAGAAAAGAGAGAAAAAATGGGAGATAATGCGGAAATATTCTATTACATTTTCAAAGATTATTTTGACTCTCTCAACAGTATTTATGATATAACCTGGAACAGCAACCCAATTGCTTTTCTGGCCGCTTCAAACAACGAAGTAAGGGGATACAAAAGAAACGACCCCGATGACACTTCTCTGCATGTCATATATGCAAGTCATGAGATGGCGGAGATATATAGGGAAAGCTCTGTGTACGGAGAAATAAGCGATGCAAAAGCTTATGTCATAAGATCAAACGGCGCCATAAGTATAGACTATGTGGCGGTAAAGATAGGTGACTACTGGGGGAAATGCGATTCCACAGGAAAGATAGTTTACGGGAATCAGGCTGTTGACGGCTGGTCGGCGGGGACCAGGCCCTAAAAAAAGATCATACAGATCCTTTTATGCACTTCCTCTCATAGAACGCAAGGCATTCAAAACAGCTATCAGTAAAACCCCCACATCCGCAAAGACTGCAGACCACATAGAAGCGATACCGAAGGCTCCAAGAACCAGTATGACTACTTTTACAGCAAGGGAAAAAATGACATTTTCCTTAGCCACGGAAATAGTCTTTTTTGATATCAGGATGGCTTTATAAAGGGAGGAAAGTCTGTCATCCATTATGATTATATCAGAAGCCTCCATTGCGGCAGCAGAGCCAATGTTTCCCATGGATATTCCTATATCGGCCCTGGCAATGACCGGGGCATCATTTATACCATCGCCTATGAAAGCCACTTTGCCGCCTTTTTTTGCTTTATTCACAGAGATCATTTTCTCTGCGACAGCAACTTTACCTCCCGGGAGAAGGTCGCTTTTGACTTCATCTATACCGGTTTTTCGGGCAACTTCATCGGCAACTTCACGCCGGTCCCCTGTGAGCATAACGGTTTTTTTGACTCCGGCAGATTTCATTCTTCTAATGGTTTCTTCGGCATCATCCTTTATGGTATCGCAGACCGCTATATATCCCAGATACTCTTCTTCAAAAGCCAAATGGACCAGGGAGCATGACTCATCCTCCGGCAGATCGAAGAAGCCCTTGCTGTTCATCATATTTTCGTTGCCGGCATATAAAGACTTGTCATCTATGACTGCAATTATACCCTTGCCCGGGATTTCTTCCACATTCTTTATGCGGTCGGTATCCAAAGTTCTGCCATAGGCTTTTTTTATTGAAAGAGCTATGGGATGGGTTGAATAGTTCTCGGCATGGGCTGCCAGTTCCAAGAGCCGGAAGGAGTCCATATGAAGGGCCTTTGCGTAGCTGACGGAAAAATCACCGCTGGTCAGCGTTCCGGTTTTATCGAAAATAGCGATCTCCATTTTTGACAAAGCCTCCAGATAGTTCCCACCCTTGACAAGTATGCCTGATGCTGCTGCCTTGCTTATGCCTCCGAAAAAAGTCAGGGGAACGGAGACCACAAGGGCACAGGGACAGGATATCATAATGAAAATAAGTGCTCTGTAGATCCAGTCTGTAAGAACCTGATCCGGGAACAAAAGGGAAGGCAGGAAGGCCACCACAAGAGCTGCGGCCAAAACGAAGGGAGTGTAGTATCTTGCAAAGCGGGTAATGAATTTTTCGTATGGAGCCTTTCTGTCGGAGGCCTTTTCAGTCATTTCAAGTATCCTGGAAACGGTGGAATCCTCATATGCATTGGTTACCTTTATTTTCAGCAGACCATTTTTGTTTATGCATCCGCTTATAACTTCATCTCCCGGAAAAACATCTTTTGGAATGGGCTCTCCTGTAAGAGCGGAAGTGTCCACTGAAGAAGATCCTTCTGTGACGATGCCGTCCAGGGGGATCTTTTCTCCCGGCCTGACAATTATGATCTCGCCGGGGGCCACATCATAAGGACTCACTTTTTCTTCATGATCTTTATAAAGGAGATTCGCATAGTCAGGCTTTATATCCATAAGGCGTGAAATAGAATCACGGGATCTGGAAACGGCGAAATTCTCAAAAAAAGTTCCAAGAAGGAAGAAAATCATAACAGCGGCGGCTTCATCAAACTGTTTTAGGGCCAGGGCACCTATGGTGGCAACGGCCATAAGAAAACTCTCATCAAAAACCTGCCCGTGCAATATGTTTTTGACAGCATTTAATATTGTATCGAAACCTGCAGCTATGTATGCGATCAGAAAAAGTATTAAGGCTATGTAATGAAGGGGAAAACCGTTACCGAAGAGAGCAAAAAACTCTCCCGCCACAAAAAACACTGCAGCTGCGGATAAGCGTAAAAGTATTATTTTTTGATCTTTAGTAAGCGACATAAAATACTCCTTAAATGGGGGATGTCTCATATATTTCAATCTATTGCCAATATACTTTTTATCAGTTTCTTTAATGCTTCAGCTTTGCCGGGATCCGAAACCGAATAGTAAACTTCTTTGCCGTCTTTCCGGCTTTTTATAATACCGGATTGTTTCAGTGCCCTTAGATGGTGGCAGACCGCAGGAGAAGACATTTTCATTATTGCGGCAATGTTTATCACGCATTCCTCCACATGGCAAAGGAGCCATAATATTTCAAGACGCCTGGCATCGGAAAGCAGCGCCGATATACCGGAAGCCTTTTCAAAGACATCATCGCCGGGTATTTCCTCAAGCAGCGATCTTGTTTTCAGATCATGGTCGTGAGGTAATTTAAAAGATTTTGCCATATCTGATCCTTTCTTGACTTGGCCTGATAAAACAATTAAACAATTAAGCAATTATTTAATTATATCATACATAAGGCTTTTCCGCTTGTCAAGTCAAAACCTTGTGGATTTCCATATCCGGGCCTGAAGCGAAGAGGGATTTACAGTAGAAAAAAACAAAGGTTTGTGATATTGTATTAACGTTATGAATGATTTGAGCAAAATTCCCAAAAGCGATATGGCCGAACCTGAAAAAACCATGGTTCTGGTTCTGATCGCCCTTTTTCCGACTCTGGCTGCAGGAACATATATTTTTGGTGCAAGAGTGATCTTACTTACGGTAATTTGTGTCGCTGCATGTATTTTGTTTGAGCTTTTGTTCTGCCTGGCGGCAGGGAAAGTAGTTTCTGTGAGAGATTCCAGTGCGGCGGTAACGGGGGTGATATTAGCGTTTCTGCTACCTTCGGGATTCCCCTACTGGATGGCAGTAACAGGATGTTTTTTTGCTATATTTGCCGCAAAGATGATATTTGGAGGTCTGGGACAGAATTTTGTAAACCCTGCGGCGGCGGGATATGCCTTTCTTACGGTATGTTTTCCCGAATATATCAACAGTCTTTCATTTCCAAATGTTGCATCTGCTACGGGAGATATTGCCGCGCAAAGTCCTTTGATGCTATGGGCTCTGGGAAAAACAGAAGAGATGCCCACATATATCGAAATGTTTCTTGGATTCATAAGCGGGGGAGCCGGCAGCGTTTGTCTGCTGACGATAATGATCGGAGGAATTTTTCTCATATGGAAAAAAGTAATTTCCCCGCTGATGCCTGTTGCTTTTCTTTTGGCTGTTGTGGGGACAGCACTTCTTATACCCGGGGAAGACCCCTTGTTTCATCTGCTTGCCGGAAGCACTTTTATAGGTGCGTTTTTCTTGGCGGGAGATAGTTCAACAACACCAGCAGGCAAGACCGGAAAAATAGTATTCGGAATTTTTGCAGGAGTTTTGGCGATGGGGATCAGAATGAGCGGAATGAATATAGATGGAGTGATATTTGCCATACTTCTTATGAATATGATCACCCCCTATATAGATATTATGGACAAAAGGATAGAAAAGTTAGCATTACAGAGAAAAAAAGGTGATGCTATATGAAGGAAAAAAGTTTTTTTGATAAATATATGGTATCCCTGGCGGTTATAATATGTTTTTTCGTTGTTTCTGCCGGACTTGTTTTCGGCACCCATAAGCTTCTTGAGTATGCGGCCCTGCAAAAAGTCGTAAAGGAGAAAGAAAGAACAGAAAAAATAATATGCAGAAACTCCTTATTATTATTGAAGCAGCATGTATTTTTCTCAGAAAATAGTAAAAAAGCCATAAAAGCCGCCAAAGAAAAAGAAGAACAGGAAAAGAAAAAGGATAAGGAAAAAGACAAAGAAAAGAAAGACGAGGACAAGAAAAAGGAAGACAATAAGGAAAAGGACAAGGACAATGAATGATCATAAATTCTTTACAAAAAAAATACTTACGGAAAACCCTGTTCTTGTTATGACGGCCGGGATATGTCCCGCCGTTGCAGTGACGGAAAGTGCTTCTTCCGGGCTCCTTTTGGGCTGCGGAACTCTTTTGGTGCTCTTTTTGTCTTCCCTGCCTGCAACTCTGATGAAAAATATAATACCGGAAAAAGCTGTTTGCGCCAGTCATATGATAATAATAGCCGCTTTCACTGCCGTGATACAGATGATTTTTTATTCATGGTTCCCACAGGTAACAGAAGAAGTAGGGATATTCATTCCTCTGATTGCCGTAAACTGTATAGTTATAGAAAGTGTCAACGGATTTGCAAGAAACAATCCTGTTTTGCCGACACTTTTTAACGGACTGGGAACAGGAACAGGATTTCTTCTTGTTCTGATTTTGATGGGGATCATAAGGGAATCAATGGGAGAAGGGACGTTGTTTGGGTATTCTTTGTTTGCCGGAGATATGACTCTGATGCCCTTTGCTGTTCTTTTGCCCGGAGGATTTTTCCTGCTTTCATTGCTGGCGGCATTGAATAAACATATAAACAGAAAGACCCGGCAAAAAGAAAAAAATATGACAAACAATGACAGAGAAGAGGAAAAAATATCATCATGAAAGAAATAATTGTTGTAATGATGACAATGGTCCTTTTGGACAATATAGTATTAGCCAAAGCACTGGGTGCCTGCCCGCTGATCAAACTATCGGCAAGCGCGGGAAGATCGGCGGCAGTGGGGCTGGCAGTTACATTTGCAATGATAGGGGCAAGTCTGCTTACATGGCCTATTGACAGGTACTGGGTATCTCCCTTTGATTTGGAATATTTCCGTATATTTTTGTTTATTCCCCTTATATTTCTGGCAGGATATCTGGTGACTGCAGTTTTGAAGAAAGCAGCACCTTCATACTGGGAAAGTATGGGATGCACAGGGCATTTGATATCTGCCAATTGTGCTGTTGCGGGAATAGCTTTCATAAATATAGATCAGGGACTCACATATTTCGAGGCTGTTTACAGTGCCCTTGGCGCAGGGCTGGGATTCACAGGGGCAATGGTGATTTTTGCCGGTATGAAATACAAGATAGATAATGCAAATAATATACCGGAAGCCTTCAGAGGCATTCCGGCATATATAATGGCACTGGCCATTTTATCCATGGTGTTTATAGGAGTATCGCAGGCTGCTTCTGCTTTTATTTCATAATAATTATTTGATAAAGGTACATATTTCATCAATGTCCTTCTTTGAGGGGCTTTTTTGGTTTTCTTCAGGGATGCCAAGAGACATAAGAGCTGCCATGAAAAAGCCTTCCTTTTCAAAACCTGTTTTGTTTTTTATGTATTCTTCGATCTCGATGGCGGCATAATTTGCACTGGTCAGCCAGCATGAACCATATCCCATGTCCACCGCCTTCAGGGTGAAATTTTCCAGAGCGGCGCCAAGACTCTGCATGCCAGGGTTTCTTTTTGTGACCAGCTCCAAAGTGGGATCTATGCCTATCGATTCATATTCACCAAAACCCGAAGGCTTGTAGAATGTGGAATAGACTACTGTAAGTGCGGCTGCTTTTGTGAAAAACACAGTAAAGTTTTTGCAGAATTTTCTGAAGCGATCCGCTTTTGGGCGGTCATTTTTGTCCATTTCAACGGCTATGGATTCGTTTTTTTTGATTATTATACCGGCAATATCATCTTTGATTTCCTGGTTTTTTATTACTGCAAAGTACCAGTTCTGGATGTTTTTGCCGGAGGGAGCCTTTCCCGCAGCTTCAATTATTTCTTTGATATCTTTGTCCGGGATGTCTCCTTCTTTATATTTTCTTATACTTTGTCTTTTGTTTATGATTTCTTTTAATTCCATTTCTTTTCCTCTTTTCTTATGTTACA
>JAAYYX010000215.1 GCA_012515135.1 Clostridiales bacterium
AAGACACTTCAGAAAAATCGGCAGAGGAAGACACTTCAAAAAAAACCATTGAAGAAAAGCCGGTAAAAAGAAAATCAACAGCCGCCATAAGACCTGATGACCTGGAAGATGTCAGCCGGCATGAGGCTCTTGATTTTTTAAGAAAGACCTGTGAAAAAATGGGGTTGACTCTTGAAATAACCGCTAAGAAAAACGAAGAATGTATATATTTTGATATAGAAGGAAAAGATGCGGGGACCATCATAGGGAAAAGAGGGCAGACTTTGGATGCCATGCAGTATCTGACCAGTCTCGTTGTAAACAAAGAAAAAGAAAAATACATAAGAGTAGTTTTGGACGCAGAAAACTACAGGTCAAAAAGAGAAAAGACTCTTGAACAACTGGCAGACCGTCTTGCAAGAAAAGTAGTAAAAACCAGGAGATCCGTAAGACTTGAGCCAATGAATCCATACGAAAGAATGGTAATACACGCAACTCTTCAGAATGACCCAAAGGTCAAAACCAGAAGTGAAGGTGAAGAACCATACAGAAGGGTTATAATCGAGCTCAAATAGAAAAACCGTAATGGCCCGTGGTATCCACGGGCCGTTTTTTAAAAGGAGAACAATGAAAGAAACCATTGCAGCCGTTTCCACAGCCTATGGGGAGGGCGGTATAGGAATAGTAAGAATAAGCGGTGATGCAGCGGAACAGATACTTACCGATATATTTGTTCCCGCTTTTGATGTCCCCGGAAAAGAGGGGCACAAGACCCAAAGAAAAAACACAGTCGGAGAAAATAGAAAACTGATTTACGGAACTGTAACAGATCCTAAAACCGGGGAAAAAATAGATGAGGCACTGGCGGTTTTCATGAAGGGACCTGCCACATATACAAGGGAAGATATAGTGGAAATAAATTGTCACGGAAGTGTTATTTCCCTTCGAAAAACTCTGGCACTGGTATTATCCATGGGCGCAAGACCTGCCGAAAACGGAGAGTTTACCAAAAGAGCGTTTATAAACGGCAGGCTGGATCTTTCCCAGGCAGAAGCAGTGATAGATATTATAAAGGCAAAGACCGACAAGGGTTTTGGCATTGCCATGGATCAGCTTTCGGGAAAGTATTCCAAAGAAATATCGGACATAAGAAACAGAATCAAAGATATTCTTGTACAGATAGCGGTCAACATTGATTATCCCGATGAAGACATAGAAGAAATAATGTACGAGGACCTTAAAAAAAGTGTATCGCAAATAGGCGATATGATAGGAATTCTAATAGATTCAGCGAACACAGGAAGAATAATAAAGGAAGGACTTGATGTTGTCATAGTGGGAAGGCCCAACGTGGGAAAGTCCTCCCTTCTGAATGCTTTGCTTAGAGAATCAAGAGCCATAGTCACCGAGATACCCGGGACAACAAGAGACACTATCGAAGAAACCATAAGCCTTAAGGGCATACCGGTAAAGATAACAGACACAGCCGGGATCCACTATACCGATGACCACATTGAAAGGATCGGAATAAAAAAAAGCAAGAGTGCTTCTGAAAAAGCGGATCTTATTATTTTCATGCTGGATGCCAGTCAACGACTTACAGATGAAGACAGAGAGATAATGGAAGCTATCATTGGGAAAAAAACCATTGTACTGATAAATAAAACCGATCTCGAGAAAAAGCTGGAGACGGATGAGATAAAAAAAACCCTTTCAAGCTGCAGGCTGATAGAGACCTCCTTATTGTCCGGCGAAGGCCTTTCCGAGATAGAAGAGGAAATTGAAAAACTTGTTTACGGAGGACATGTAAAGCAGCAAAACAGCTTACTGGTAACCAATGCAAGACATGAAACGCTGCTGAAAGAGGCTGCAAGGGCCCTTCTTGATGCAGAAAAAATGATATCGAACGGCGGGGCCTTGGAGTTTATAGAGGTGGATATAAAAAGAAGTTATGATTTTTTGGGTGAGATAACGGGAGAAACGGTTTCAGACGATATAATAGAGGAAGTTTTTTCCAGATTCTGCCTTGGTAAGTAAGATGAAAAGTTGTTCTATGGATGAATATGATGTAATCGTGGTCGGAGCCGGTCATGCGGGATGCGAGGCGGCTCTTGCTTCTGCGCGTCTTGGCAAAAAAACGCTGCTCCTGGCAATAAATCTGGAATCAGTGGCCATGATGCCCTGTAACCCTTCCATCGGAGGAACCGGAAAGGGGCATCTGGTCAGAGAAATAGATGCCCTTGGCGGAGAGATGGGGATCAATATCGATAAGACCTTTATACAGAGCAAAATGCTCAATACTGCCAAAGGTTCCGCTGTACATTCCTTAAGAGCTCAGGCCGACAAGCAGCTTTACCATCAGGAAATGAAGAAAACCGCAGAAAACCAGGAGAATCTTGATTTGAAACAGGAGGAAGCAACGGATATAATCATAAACGAAGGAAAGGTCCAAGGGGTTATAACAAAAACCCTGGTGGAATATAAATGCAGGGCGGTGATTTTGGCCACAGGTACATTCTTAAGGGGAAGGATATTTATTGGCAGCACTTCCTATGACAGCGGTCCCAACGGTCTTTCCGCATCAATAATGCTGGCGGACAATTTAAAAAAACATGGTATACCTTTGCGAAGATTCAAGACCGGGACACCGGCAAGAGCATTGGGTTCGTCCGTCGATAAAAGTAAGATGAAAGAACAGAAAGGGGACGATACGATCACACCCTTTTCTTTTATGAATGATGATATAGAAAAGGAACAGGTTTCATGCTGGCTTACATATACCAATGAGAAAACCCACGAGGTAATAAGAGAAAACCTTGAAAAATCAGCACTTTACGGCGGATACATAGAAGGGATCGGACCTAGATACTGCCCGTCTATCGAAGATAAAGTCAACCGGTTTTCCGAAAAAAAGAGACATCAGCTTTTTGTGGAGCCCGAAGGCACAAACACCGATGAAGTCTATCTGCAGGGCATGGCCACCAGCCTTCCAAAGGACATACAGGAGGCTTTTTATAAAACCATCGCAGGCCTTGAAAAACTAAAGATCGTAAGGCCCGGATATGCCATTGAATATGACTGTATCGATCCCCGGGAACTTAAAATGAGCATGGAAAACCGCAGCATAGAAAATCTGTTTTGCGCAGGACAGCTCAACGGCAGTTCCGGATATGAAGAAGCGGCGGCCCAGGGAATAATGGCGGGAATAAATGCAGTTTTGAAGATCGACGGTAAAGAACCTTTTATTCTTGACAGAAGTGAAGCATATATAGGAGTGCTGATCGATGACCTTGTAACAAAAGGAACCTCTGAACCCTACAGGATAATGACATCCCGGGCAGAATACCGGCTTGTTTTAAGACAGGATAATGCAGATATAAGACTTACGGAAAAAGCCTACAGACTTGGACTGGCATCACAAGAAAGGTACGAAAGGGTCCTTCGAAAAAAGAAAATCATTGAAGAAGAACAAAGAAGATTTGAAACTACAAGAATAGACCGGGAAACAGCAAATACTTTCCTAAATAAAAAAGGAGGTTCCGGCGTCAAAAACAGCGTTACTCTTTCAGAGCTTTTAAAAAGACCGGAAGTTTCATATGAGCAGTTAAAAGACATAGATCAAGAAAGACCGAAGATGAAAAAGCACGAGGCAGAAGAACTTCAGGTCAGGATAAAGTACAAAGGATATATAGAAAAACAGCAGGCACAGATCGAACGCTTCAGGAAAACGGAACATAGAAAACTTGATGAGAACATGAATTATCGTGAGATACAGGGTATCAGGGAGGAAGCAAAACAAAAGCTGGAAGCCTTAAAACCCCTTTCCCTGGGACAGGCATCAAGAATATCAGGAGTTTCCCCTGCTGACATAAACGTTATAATGATATGGCTCGAAAAGAAAAAAAGAGAAAAACAGAGAAAACAGTAAAGGCGTATGAAACATTAAATCCCTATGAAATAAGAAAACCATAAAAAATATGAAAATAAGGAAGCTAAATGAAAAAAATCGAAACTCTTCTAAAAAAGCACAAAATAAAAGAAAATATAATCAAAATTGCCGTTCCTGCCATGGAAGAGTATATGGGCAGCATAATTGAATGGAATAAAAAGGTAAATCTTACAACAATAACCAGCAGAGAAGATTTTATTGAAAAACATCTGGTAGATTCCCTTATTTGCGCAGACTCAAAAGAGATCCGGAACTCAAAAACGATTATTGACGTGGGGACAGGTGCCGGATTTCCGGGAATACCGCTGGCATTGGTTTTTCCTGAAAAAAGTTTTTTACTTCTGGATTCTCAAAACAAAAAAATCGGAATAATAAAAGAAGCGGCAGAAAAAGCAGGTATCAGAAATGTCATATTCATACACGGACGTGCGGAGGATCTGGCCCGAGAAAAAGACTACAGGGAAAAATTCGATCTTTGTTTATCAAGGGCAGTTGCGCCAATGGCGGTACTTCTGGAATACTGTCTTCCGTTTGTCAGGAAAGGCGGGAATTTTTTGGCTTATAAAGGTGCAAAATGGCAGCAGGAGATGGATGCCGCTGAAAATGCCCTGGATATACTGGGCGGTAAAAAAACAAGGATAGATAAAGACGGCTGCGGGAAAGAAGGCACAGAGCATGTAGTTATATATATTCACAAAGAAAAAGAAACTCCCGGGAAATATCCCCGAAAGGCTGGAAAACCTTCAAAATATCCACTTTTATAAAAATGTTTCACGTGAAACATTTTTTTATTGTGGCATATTTCTAAAGTATAAGGTATAATCAAAGGGCACTTAGCACAAAGAAAGGAGGCGAGGAATTGGGTAAAGCGATAGCTATTTTTAATCAGAAAGGTGGTGTTGGCAAAACCACAACCAATATAAATCTTGCCGCAAGTCTTGCACAAAAAGGAAAAAAGGTACTCGTAATAGATATAGATCCCCAGGGAAACACGACCAGCGGACTGGGGATATCGAAAAAAGACCTTGAAATTTCAACATATGAACTGCTTACAGATGATGATGCGGATGCAAAAGATGCAATCATGCACACATCTACAGAAAAGATGGATATAATACCGGCTAATGCACAGTTGGCCGGAGCAGAAGTGGAACTTGTACAGCTGAAAGCCAGAGAAAAAAAGCTGAAGCAGGCCATCGAAGGGATAAAAGATTCATATGACTATATTTTTGTAGACTGTCCCCCTTCCCTTGGGCTGTTGACCATCAACTCTCTTACGGCCGTTGATTCCGTGCTGGTTCCCATACAATGCGAGTTTTATGCCCTTGAGGGCGTCAGCCAGCTGATGAGCACCATTGAAATAGTAAGAAAGAATCTTAATCCGGACCTTCAAATACAGGGTGTTATCCTGAGTATGTTCGACGGTAGGACAAATCTTTCTATACAGGTGGTTGAGGAAGTCAAAAAGTATTTCAAAGAAAAGGTTTACACAACGGTCATACCAAGAAATGTGAGACTGGCAGAAGCCCCCAGTTACGGCATGACCATCGCCGAGTATGACCCCAGATCCAAGGGAGCAGAAGCGTACAGGGAATTTGCAGAAGAATTCCTGGAGATGGAGGAAAGCAATGGCTAAACCAAAGAACAAAGGACTGGGGCGCGGCCTTGAGGCTTTGATGGGAGAGGCAGCCATAGGGATCCGGGAAAAAGACGGAAAAGGCAGCGGAATAGAATATATAGACATAAATAACATAAAACCCAACAGAAATCAGCCAAGAAAAGTTTTCAGCGAAGAAAAAATAATAGAACTGGCGGATTCCATAAAAGAACACGGAGTCATACAGCCCCTTATTGTAAGAGCCGCCGATTCAGGATATGAACTGGTGGCAGGAGAAAGAAGATGGCGCGCAGCAAGGACCGCAGGTCTTAAAGAAGTGCCATGTATACTAAGAGAGCTGACAGAAGAAGAAAACATGCTGCTGGCCGTTGTGGAAAACATGCAGCGGGAAGACCTTAACCCCATAGAAGAAGCCGAAGGACTGGGAAACATGATCGAAGCTTTCGGACTTACACAGGAACAGATATCAAAAAGTGTGGGAAAAAGCAGGCCGTATATAACAAATGCACTGCGTTTACTAAAATTACCCGACGAAATAAAAGAAATGATAAGCAGCGGAAAGATATCCCAGGGACATGGAAGGGTGCTGCTTACGGTGTCAGACAGGAAGAAACAGGTTGATCTGGCTGACAGAATAGTAAAAGAGGAGCTTTCTGTGCGTGTAACCGAAGCTCTGGCGGAAGGGAAAAAAGAGCAGTACAAAAAACCAAAAACCAGAAGAATGACAAAAAATCCTGATGTTCTGCAAATCGAAAGAGAGCTGAAGGATGCGCTGGGGACAAAAGTCAGCATAAACATGACGGGCAAAAAAGGAAGAATAGAAATAGAATATTACAGCAAGGAAGAACTGGAAAGATTAATAGATATTCTCAAACAAAAGAAATAAAAATGTTTCATGAGAAACATATACCTGAAAAAATGGCCGATCCGAGAAGATCGGCCATTTACGTTAATAAATATACACAATATAACTGTATCACAACAAAGAGATAAAGCGATGATAAATTTCAAAAAACTATGGAAAAAATGTGTATGTTTAAGTATAATCAAGAAAAAGGCTATCAGAAGCAAATGTATATTTATACATATAAATAAATATTTATAGAACGGAGACAAAAAGATGCCAATACTTATCAATGGAAAAAACCTTACAGTTGATGAAGTTATCCGGGTCGCCCGCCGGGGAGAAGAAGTCCGGATCTGCGAAGAATCAAAAATAGCAGTTAAGAAAGCACGGGATTATGTTGACAGGAAGCTTTCTGAGGGAGCGATAATTTACGGTCTTACTACGGGCTTCGGAAAATTTTCCGATACATTTATTTCATGTGAAGAAACGGCAGATCTTCAAAGAAATCTTATAATAAGCCATACATGTGCACTGGGACAGCCTCTGCCAAAAGAAACGGTAAGGGCAGCCATGCTTCTCAGATGCAACGCTCTTTCCAGAGGCAACTCGGGGATCCGTCCCCAAACCCTTTACACTTTGGTAGACATGCTCAATAAAGGAGTTCATCCGCAGATCCCGGAAAAGGGTTCTTTGGGGGCATCAGGAGACCTGGCCCCTCTTTCTCATATGGTCCTCACAATGATAGGAGAAGGAGAAGCGGAATATAAAGGCGAAATAATGGCCGGTAAAAAAGCCATGGAAAAAGCGGGCATCCCCATAATCAGACTGGAGGCAAAGGAAGGACTTGCCCTTATAAACGGAACACAGATAATGACAGCCATCGGGGTCAATGTTTTGTGGGATGCCATGAACCTGCTGAAGGTTTCTGACATCGCCGCGGCAATGACAGGAGAGGCATTGAATGCCGTAAAAAAGGCATACGATCATAAAGTACATGATCTAAGAGGGCATAAAGGACAAAAGGATTCTGCAGAAAACCTGCTTAAGCTTCTTGACGGCAGCGACAACGCTCATGAACTTAACAAAAATAAGGTTCAGGACCCCTATTCTTTAAGATGTGTGCCCCAGGTACACGGAGCATCAAGAGATGCTGTTTGGTATGTTTATGAAGCCGTAAGCAGAGAAATAAATGCGGTGACAGACAATCCGCTGATTTTCCCCGAAGAAGACGAAGTTATTTCGGGGGGGAATTTTCATGGACAACCCATGGCTCTAGCATTTGACTTTCTGAAAAATGCCGTGGCAGAGCTGGCGGATATATCCGAAAGAAGAAGCGAAAGACTGATAAACCCACAGCTTTCCGAAGGACTGGAGCCGTTCCTGACAAAACACGGAGGAGTATGTTCCGGGTTCATGATAGCCCAGTATGCGGCGGCATCCATGGTTTCAGAAAACAAAATATACGCACATCCGGCATCGGTGGACTCGATCCCCTCGTCCGGAAACCAGGAAGATCATGTTTCTATGGGGACCACGGCAGCAAGGACCGCAGCAATGATCCTTGACAATTCCCAAAAAGTTCTTGGGATAGAACTTTTTGCGGCATCTCAGGGAATATGGCTCAGGGGAGAGAAGGGCCTTTCAGAAGCAACGAAGGCCGCATATGATTTTATACGCAAAACAGTAAAGCCCGTAGATCAGGATATAATAATGCATTACGAAATAAAAAAATTCGACGAAATGATAAAAAACAATGAAATAGTTGAAGCAGTGGAAAAAATAACAGGCCCCCTGAAGTAGGAAAGGAGGAATATATATGCTTACAAACGGAAAAATCGCAGAAGCGATGACAATAAAACTTGACCGTGAACTTCCCGAATACCCCAAGTTCGTTGAAGGAAAAAGAAGGGCCCCGGACAGGGGATTCAGACTTACAAAGGAGCAGACGAAGACAGCCCTCAAAAATGCTCTTCGTTATGTTCCCGAGGAATTCCATGAAGTCCTGGCACCGGAATTCATGGAAGAACTGAAAACATATGGAAGAATATACGCTTACCGCTACAGGCCAAAGGGCAGGATATACGGAAAGCCCATCGAAGAATACAAGGGAAAATGTCTTGAAGGAAAAGCTTTTCAGGTAATGATCGATAACAATCTGGATTTTGAAGTCGCCCTTTATCCTTATGAACTGGTCACCTACGGGGAAACCGGGCAGCCCTGCCAGAACTGGCTGCAGTACAGACTCATAAAAAAATATCTTGAAGAGCTCACAAGGGAGCAGACTCTTGTAATAGAATCGGGACACCCTCTTGGATTGTTTCCCTCAAAGCCCCAGGCGCCCAGAGTGATCATAACAAATTCCATGATGATAGGTATTTTCGACAACATTGACGACTGGGAGATCGCTGAAGAAATGGGAGTTGCCAACTACGGTCAAATGACAGCCGGCGGCTGGATGTACATTGGACCCCAGGGTATAGTTCACGGCACTTTCAATACGATCCTGAATGCGGGAAGAAAATATCTGGCAGTCCCCGAGCAGGGAGATCTGACCGGACATACTTTTGTGTCCTCGGGACTGGGAGGAATGAGCGGAGCACAGCCAAAGGCCGCAACAATAGCCGGGGCTGTGGGGATCTTCGCCGAGGTGGACAGATCCAGGATCGAAACAAGGTATGAACAGGGCTGGGTAGATGTGATGCTTTCCGATCTTGACCGGGTGTTTGCCCTGGCGAAAGAAAGTGTACAGAAAAAAGAAAGTATCTCCATCGCCTACTGGGGCAATATAGTGGATCTCCTTGAGGCTGCCATCGCAAAGGATTTCAAGATCGATCTTCTGAGCGATCAGACATCATGTCATAATGCATATAATGGAGGCTACTGTCCTGTGGGACTTACTTTCCAGAAAAGAACGGAAATGCTCCACAAGGATAGAAAGATGTTCTGTGAAATGGTGGACGCTTCCCTGCGCAGACATTTTGAAGCAATAAAAGCACTTACAAGAAACGGAACATATTTCTTTGACTATGGCAATTCATTTATGAAAGCCATGTATGATTCCGGGATAAAGGAAATATCAAAAAACGGACGGGATGAAAAAGACGGATTCATATGGCCTTCATATGTTGAAGATATAATGGGCCCTCTCCTTTTCGATTACGGATACGGTCCCTTCCGATGGGTATGCCTTTCCGGAAAGCCCGAAGATCTGGATGCCACAGACAAGGCGGCAATGGACTGCATAGATCCCGAAAGACGATTCCAGGACAGGGACAACTGGGTATGGATAAGGGATGCCAAAAAAAACAAGATGGTGGTAGGCACCCAGGCTAGGATACTTTATCAGGATGCGGAGGGCAGGACGAATATCGCTCTCAGATTCAATGAAATGATAAGAGAAGGAAAAGTCGGTCCGGTGATGATCGGAAGAGATCATCATGATGTAAGCGGCACAGACTCCCCCTTCAGAGAAACAGCAAATATAAAAGACGGCAGCAATGTGATGGCCGATATGGCCGTGCAGTGCTTTGCAGGGAATGCAGCAAGGGGCATGAGTCTTTGCGCTCTTCATAACGGCGGCGGAGTGGGTATCGGAAAAGCCGTAAACGGCGGCTTCGGCATGCTGCTTGACGGCAGTGAAAGAGTGGATGAAATACTAAGGTCTGCAATGATGTGGGATGTCATGGGAGGCGTAGCCAGAAGAAACTGGGCCCGCAATGAAAATGCCCTTGAGACATCAGCAGCATACAATGAAAAACAAAAAGGCAAAGCGCATATAACACTGCCATATCTGCCTGATGAGGAATTGATAGAAGAAACTGTCGGAAAGTTTATGAAGTAGATTGGTTCGCAGGAGAAAAAAATGAGTACAACACTTATAAAAAACATAGGACTTTTGCAGACTCCCATTGGCAGCCGCCCCCACGGGGGAAAAGAGCAGGGAGAGAATCTTAAAATAAAAAATGCGGCAGTCTTTGCAAGAGATGGAATAATAGAGGAAATAACAGAAAAAGGCAGATTGCCCGGAGCCTTTGAAAAGGAAGATGCGGATGAGATAATCGATGCGGAAGGGAACCTGGTGACACCGGGTCTGGTGGAAGGGCATACTCACCTTGTTTTCGGAGGATACCGGCAGCATGAGATACCCCTTAAGCTTAAGGGGGCAGGATATCTGGACATACTCAAAGCCGGCGGAGGCATACTTGATACAGTCAGAAAAACCAGGGAAGCCGGATTCGATGAACTATATGAAAAGAGCAGAGGCTTCCTGGATGAAATGATGGAAATGGGAGTTACCGCCTGTGAGGCAAAAAGCGGATACGGTCTTGACCTTGAAACAGAAGTAAAGATGCTGGAGGTCATAAAGAAGCTTAACGAAGATCACAGGATGGATATGGCGGCCACATTCATGGGAGCCCATGCAGTTCCTCCCGAATACAAAGGAAATCCTGATCAGTATATAGAAATGATCTGCGAAAAAGTACTTCCTGTTATAAAAGAAAAAAACCTTGCTGAATTCGTTGACGTTTTCTGTGAGGAAGGAGTTTTTGATGAAGAGCAGAGCAGAAGATATTTGAGCAAAGCAAAAGAGCTGGGATTTTCGTTAAAGATACATGCCGATGAAATAGAAGAAAGGGGAGGTTCCAGACTGGCCGGAGAAATAGGAGCGGTTTCCGCTGAACACCTTATTGCCATAGGACCAAAGGGACTAAGGGCCATGGCAAAGGCCGGCGTAACAGCCATGTGTCTGCCTTCCACATCTTTTTATCTGGGTAAGGATTTTGCTCCGGTGAGAAAGATGATAGAAATGGGCATACCTGTGGCAACGGCATCGGATTTCAATCCGGGCTCCTGCCCGTCCCTGAATCTTCAGTTTGTTATCAACCTTGGATATCTTAAGTATAAAATGATGCCTGAAGAAATACTGACGGCAGTGACCATAAACCCGGCATGTGCCATAGGAAAAGGCGATCTATGCGGGACCCTTGAAAAAGGGAAAAAAGCAGATATGGTGATCTGGAATGCAAAGGATATGGAAATGCTTTGCTATAGATTCGGATCAAACCTGGCCCTGGCAACGATAAAGGAAGGAGTATTGATTTAATGGATCTAGCGGATTTGAAAGTAAAAGAATATCTGGATGTGCTTCAGTCAGATGCCCCTGCCCCCGGAGGAGGATCGGTAAGCGCCCTGGCCGGAGCTCAGGGAGTCGCCCTTATGATGATGGTGGCAGATCTGACCTGCGGGAGAGAAAAGTATGCGGGATTTGAAGATGTATGCAAGAAAGTGAAGGACCAGGCAGTAGGACTTTTCAGAGAACTGACTGCAGCCGTTGATAAAGATACGGTGGCCTACAACAAAGTCATGGAAGCATATAAAATGCCGAAAGAAAATGACGAACAAAAAGAACAAAGAAAAAAAGCAATAAAGGAAGCAAATCTTGAGGCAACAGAAGTGCCTTATCAGGTCATGGAGTTTTCCTACAAAGCATTGAAACTTGCAGAGACAATGATCGGAAAATGCAACCCGAATGCGGCCAGTGATCTGGGTGTGGCGGCAGTCAGTCTTATGAACGCAGTCAAAGGAGCATGGCTGAATGTGAGAATAAACATGCCCGGTCTAAAGGATGAAAAAAAAGAAAAGTACTATATGGAAA
>JAAYYX010000216.1 GCA_012515135.1 Clostridiales bacterium
ACAGAGACAACAGAAAAATCAGGGGATGATCCAAGTATTGACAGACATAAGCAGATATATGCAATAGTTCTTGTTATTGCCATACTTTTGAGTGCTGTTTATTTGAGTTTCGCCTATAACAGACACAGTAATACGCTGTCTTCTGAAGCCATAATGATGGGCGAGTCCCTTTGCTCCATTTTTCATCCTGAACATATAAAGGAACTTTCCGGAGATCCGGGAGATACAAGCAGCATAGAATACAAAATGACAAAACAGAGCCTGATGAGAGTGGCACAGGAAGATAACTGGGTGCATTTTGCCTACATAATGTCAGAAAAAGATGGCAAAATGCTATTTTTATTGGATTCGGAGCCTCCTGATTCTGCCGATTATTCTCCTCCGGGACAGATATATGAAGAAGCCACCGATGAAGACTGGGAGCCTTTCCGTGGAGGAAATACTATACTGACCAAACCCGTATCGGACAGATGGGGTATATGGATAAGTACTCTGGTACCCATCAAAGATCAAAGGACCGGGAAGGTAGTCGCCAGTTTCGGTATTGATTATGATGCATTTGAATGGAATGTGCGTCTTTGGAAAATGATGATACCGGATATCATCATAATTATTTGTTTTTTTGCCCTTTCAATGGTTCTGCTGCGCACATGGAACCAGCAGGACAGATTAAAAAAACTCACCAGAAGACTGGCCATAGACGAAGCTCTTTATCAGAGTCTTTTTGAACAGATGCCCATAGGTGTGTCAGTGATGAATGACACAAATTGGTATTTCGGCAGTGAATTCAAAAAAATAAATATTAACCGGAGGTTCGAGCAAATAGTTGGAAGGACCAAACAACAACTCAGAAATTTAAAGTGGATGGATATAACTCACCCCGAAGATCTGGCGGAAGATGTGGAGAAGTTCCGGCAGTTCAAAAATGGCGAGATCAAGGGGTACAGCCTGGAGAAACGATTTATTAAACCGGACGGAAGTGTGATCTGGGGAAGGATCACGATTTCTCCGTTTGTTTTCAGCGAAGACAAGAGGCCGTTGCATTTATGCCTTATCGAGGACATAACGAAACGTAAGGAAATCGCAGAAACACTCAAAGAAAGTGAACGAAACAAAGCAGTGCTTTTTTCAAATCTTCCCGGAATGGCTTTCGTATGCAGATATGACAGAAACTGGACCATGGAATTCGTATCCGCAGGATGCTATTCTCTTACGGGGTATGAATCCGGCAGTCTTATCAAAAACAGCAAAATCGCCTTCAATGAGATCGTGATGCCCGAATACAGAGACATTCTGTGGCAGGAAGCAGAAAAAGCATTCGGGAACAAAGCCTCGCTTAAGTATGAATATGAGATAATAACCGCTGAAGGAGAGGTAAAATGGGTCTTGATGATGGCACAGGCCGTATATGACGAAAAAGAAAAAATAAAATCCGTTGAAGGAATAATACTTGATATAACCGACAGAAAGAAACTGGAACAGAGACTGCAGTATCAGAGCATGCATGATGAAGCAACAGGGCTTCACAACCGCAGCTATCTTGAGGAAGTGTTAAGAAGAGAAATAAAAAAAGACGACAAAGAAAAGAAAGCTTTGATATGCATAAACTTAAGCACCATGAACAATCTGACGCTAACCTATGGATTCGAATACAAGCATCAACTCATGAAGAGGATAACAAGCTCACTTAGGGTGTTCTGCGATAAAAATCAAAGTTTGTTTATTACAGATGAGACCCATCTTGCTTTTTATGTAAGGGGCTACAAGGACAGAAAAGAAATATCAGCACTTTGTCAGAACATTTCGGAGAAACTGGAGAGGGTCCTTGAAATCGAGAGGATCGGAGCAGGCATAGGCGTGGTGGAAATAGAAAGTGACAACCGAAATGACATAGAGACACTCTTCAAAAATCTCATGACTGTCTCAGAAAAGGCTCTGGACACAATGAAAAGAGAAATAGGGATATCATTCTTTGATGATGAAATGAAGCGGCAGGTATTCCGTGATGAAGAAATAAGCAGAGAGCTTTCTCAGATCGCAGCAGGCGAAAGAACAGAAAGGTTGTTTCTGCAGTTCCAGCCCATAATGGAACTTGATTCAAAAAAGATATGCTGTTTCGAAGCATTGGCCAGAATGAAAAGCGAAAATCCCAAACTCGTTCCTCCGCTGGAGTTCATACCGATAGCAGAAAAAACCAAGCTGATCGTGCCACTGGGGGATCTTATTATAAAAAAATCTCTTGAATTCCTAAAAAAACTGGAGGCAAACGGCAACACCGACATAAGCGTATCTATCAATATTTCTGCGATACAGATGCTCAGAGAAGGCTTTGCGGAAAATTTGATTTCTGTTGTGGATGAAATGGGTATAACCCACGGGAACGTGGCTCTGGAATTCACGGAATCAATGTTTTCTTCGGATTTCGATTATATAAACGGGGTTTTGGCAAAATTAAGAAGATACGGGATAAAAACGGCAATAGATGATTTCGGCACAGGTTATTCATCCTTTGCAAGGGAAAGGGAACTCAATATAGATTATCTGAAGATCGACAAATTCTTTATAGATAAGATAATGGTGCTTGAATCCGAGGAGACCATAACAGCGGATATAATATCAATGGCTCACAAGCTGGGACACGGTGTCGTAGCCGAAGGCGTGGAATATGAGATACAGCTTGAATATCTGAAGGAACACGGTTGTGATAAGATACAGGGATATCTTATAAGCAGGCCGCTTGATGAAGACGTGGCGATCAAACTTCTCAAAGAACAAGAAAATACGAAAGGAGAATACCTCGGCAGGTCGATCAAAGGGTAAAAAGGAGATGTAGGGCAATGAACAAGAATATATATGAAGAGGCTATACAAAAAAACACTGTCGCATTTGCATATCATGAAGGGGTTTTTGATGACAGAGGAAAAATGACAGATTATATTTTTATTGATATGAATCCTGTATTTGAAAGGTACACAGGCCTGAAAAAAGAAGATATAATCGGCAAAAAATTTACGGATGAGATCGCTCTGGACAAAGAGCATGCAAGAGAATGGGTACAAAGATATGCAAAGGTCATTGCTGAACAAAAGGAAGATCGTTTTGAAGAATATTCAAAAGAATACAGAAGAAATTTTGATATAATCGCTTACCCCACAGATGAGAAACACTTTGTGACTCTTTTTATCAATAATACATTTGAAAAAAGGGTCCAG
>JAAYYX010000030.1 GCA_012515135.1 Clostridiales bacterium
AGCAGGCTTATCACTTCAAGACCTGTAACAGTAGCATAGGCTGCAAACAGAGCCAGAGCTGTCAGTGCGGCAGACCCTATGGCAAAGCCCTTTCCTATGGCTGCCGTAGTATTTCCCACTGAATCCAGCTTATCTGTTATACCTCTTACATCTTCGGGAAGATCTGCCATCTCGGCTATGCCTCCGGCATTATCCGAAACGGGTCCGTATGCGTCCACCGCCACTGTCATACCTGTGGTGGAGAGCATGCCTACTGCCGCCAGTGCTATGCCATAGAGGCCTGCTGCTTCATAGGCTATATATATGCCCGCTGCAATGAAAATTATGGGCCATACGGTGGAATGCATGCCCACACCGAATCCGGCGATTATGGTGGTTGCGGGGCCGGTCTCGCTTTGCTCGGCGATTTTCTTTACTGATTTGTAATCAGAAGAAGTATAAACTTCTGTTATCTTTCCTATTGCTATACCGACGATAAGTCCGCCTATGATGGCCACCGCATATTTTATGCTGCCCAACATGAAATAGCTGAGAACGAATGAGAATATTATTACTATTATTCCGCTTATATATGTGCCCATATTAAGGGCAGTGGCAGGATTGCCGCCTTCTTTGCCTCTTACCATCAGTATTCCTATTATTGATGCTATTATTCCCATTGCAGAAAGCAAAAGCGGGAAGAGCGCCGCCGCGGTTTCATCAAAAAGGCCTCCCGAGTTTGCCACAGCCACAGCCGCCAGAGTTATGGCGGATATTATGGATCCCACATATGATTCAAAAAGGTCAGAACCCATTCCGGCAACATCGCCCACATTATCCCCCACATTATCTGCGATAACAGCAGGATTTCTTGGATCATCTTCGGGTATGCCGGCTTCAACCTTGCCTACCAGGTCTGCTCCCACATCTGCGGCCTTTGTATATATACCGCCGCCTACTCTTCCGAAAAGAGCCATTGAAGAAGCTCCGAGACCAAATCCGGTAATGACCGAAACACAGTCAAGACCCATTATCACAAAAACCACACCCAGGCCCAGAAGCCCAAGACCGGTCACGCAAAGTCCCATTACAGCACCGCTCCTGAAGGCGATCTTCAGGGCTTTGCTCATGCCGGATTCCATTGCTGCGTTTGCAGTCCTGACATTGCCTTTGGTGGCCACCTTCATTCCGAAGAATCCTGCCAGAACGGATAGGCATGCCCCTACCACATAAAGCAATGCAGTGATCCAGCTTATTGCAAATCCTATTATCAGAAACAGCACTATGATCACCGCTACCATTGTCTTGTACTCTCTGCTGAGAAAGGCCATTGCCCCTTCTCTTATAAATCCGGCGATCTCTTTCATTCTGTCTGTGCCTTCATCGGCCCTGCCGATCCAGGCTGTAAGGCCGTATGCCACTATCAGCCCGATGATCGCCGCTACAGGGACGATAATCGCTAATGCGTTCATGTTTTAAAACCTCCTTAAACTGCTGATAAGAGGCATCTTCCCGACACCTCTTACCCTCAATAAATATTTTATATATTGAATTGATTGAACTCTTTTCATGCTGTATGGCTTTCCATTGTAACTATGACCAGTGACAGCAAAATAAACAAAACAGCAGCAGCTGTGGCTATCCTGCCAAGTATAGCTTCATATCCTCTGCTCTTTTTCTTTCCGAAAAGCTGCTCCGCACCGCCGCCTATGGCTCCTGCCAGGCCGGCACTGTTACTGGACTGCATGAGTATGCTTATCATGAGTATCACACTGGCAACTGCCAGTATCACTTTAAAAACCATCATTAAGGTCGCCATTGCTGTTCCTCCTGTAACTGTAACAAAATGACCTTCTGCCACAGCCATTTGAGTTTAACATAAGACTATTTAAAAATCAAGGATTTTTCTGCTTCAAAAATCTATTATTTCCATAAAATCAACAGGCTTAAGACTTGCCCCTCCCACCAGACATCCGTCTATTTGGGGCATGTTCATTATCTCTGATGCATTGGCCGGTTTTACACTCCCTCCATACTGTATGATAACGCCGTCTCCTGCCTGGGGGCTGTAAAGTTCGTCTATGGTGTTTCTTATGATACCGCACATTTCTTCCGCCTGCAGTGGACTTGCGGTAAGTCCCGTTCCTATTGCCCATACAGGCTCATATGCGATCACAAGTTTTTTGATCTGTTCTTCTTCGATCCCCGAAAGTCCCCGGCGGAGCTGTTTTTTGACCACTTCGGTTTCTATGCCCGCTTCTCTCTGCTCAAGTACTTCGCCCACACACATTATCGGAACAATGGATGTTTCAAAAAGCTTGTGCAGCTTTTTGTTTACGGTTTCATCTGTTTCGGCAAAGTACTGCCGCCTTTCCGAATGACCGACAATACAGTAATCCACTCCTATTTCTTCCAGCATAAGGGCAGACACTTCTCCTGTAAAGGCTCCCATGTCTTCAAAATGGACATTCTGGGCACCGACTTTTATTTGTGTTCCGTCAAATATTTCCTTTAGGGTGTCAAGGTGTACATATGGTGCACATATAGCTGTCCTGACATCTGTATCTTTATAAAGCTGCTTGAATTCCCGTGCAAAATCCACCGTTTCCATACGCGACTTGAACATCTTCCAGTTGCCTGCTATAAAAGGTATTCTCATATCATTTGTCCTCCAAAACTGCTATGCCCGGCAATTCTCTGCCCTCAAGGAATTCCAGAGATGCTCCGCCTCCTGTGGATATATGGTCCATTTTTTTTGCCATGCCGAATTTTTCCACGGCAGCTGCAGAATCACCTCCGCCTATTATGGTCAGAGCACTGCTTTTTGCCATGGCTTCTGCAATAATTTTTGTGCCTTCGGAAAAACTGTCCATTTCAAATACTCCCATGGGACCGTTCCATACTACAGTTCGGGCAGAGTCTATCTCGGCAGCAAAAAGCTCCATTGTTCTCGGCCCTATATCCATACCCATCATATCTTTGGGTATACTGTCCTTTTCATAAATTCCCCTTCTGCATTCTTCTGAAAATTCTTCCGAACATAAAACGTCCTCAGGCAACAGCATTTTCACTCCTCCCGCTTCCGCCTTTTTAATAAGTTCTCCTGCCAGTTCAATGCTTTCATTATCCAGTATCGACTTGCCTATTTCAAAGTCCATGGCTTTGAAAAAAGTATAAGCCATGCCTCCGCCTATTATGAGAGAATCTACTTTTTTAAGCAGGTTTTCTATCACGGGTATTTTGTCCTTTACTTTTGCCCCTCCCATGATGGCCAGAAAAGGTCTTTCCGGATCTTCCAGGGCATCTCCAAGAAATCCGATCTCCTTTTCCATAAGAAAACCTGAAACAGAGGGCATATAAGCGGAAATGCCCGCCGTTGAGCAGTGTGCCCTGTGGGCCGTTCCGAAGGCATCGTTCACGAAAACTTCTCCCAGCTCAGATAACTCTTTTGAGAACGTATCCAGGTTTTTTGTTTCTTCCTTTCTGAATCTGGTGTTTTCAAGAAGCATAACATCGCCTTCGCCAAGCTTAAGTGCCGCATCCCTGACTCTTTCTGAAATGACCTCCGGGCAGCTTATGAAAAGGACTTTTTTGTCAAGCAAAATGCTCAGTCTTTCTGCAACGGGTGCAAGAGTGTATTCCATCTCGGCCCGGCCCCCGGGTCTTCCCATGTGGGACATGAGTATAACTTTTGCACCGTTTTTCACCAGATATTCAATTGTCGGCAAAGCCGCTTTTATACGCACATCATCGGTTATGCAAGTACCGTTCATGGGCACATTGAAATCACACCGCACAAGTACTCTTTTACCTTTGACTCCTATATCTCTTACTGTTTTTTTCATCTGCGGGCTCCTTTATTGTTTAACAGGCATTATTGCTTAACAGGCCTTGTCTTCTGATGCCATATGTTTTATCAGCATAAGGACTTTGGATGAATATCCGTATTCATTGTCATAAAAGGCAATAAGCTTGAAAAATCTTTCATTCAGCATTATCCCTTCCCGTGCATCAAATATTGATGTACACGGATCCCCTATGAAATCACTGGAGACCACCTCGTCATCCACATACTCCAGTATGCCTTTCATGGGACCTTCCGAAGCTTCTTTCATTTTAATGCACATTTCCTCGTATGTTGCTGCCTTGGACAGTCTCACATTCAGGTCAATGACTGAAACATCCGCCGTGGGTACTCTGTAGGAAATGCCTGTCATTCTGCCCTTAAGATCAGGTATAACAAGCCCCACTGCCTTGGCTGCCCCCGTTGTGGAAGGGATTATATTACCAAATGCAGATCTTCCGGTTCTCCAGTCTTTCATAGATCTTGCATCAACGACTTTCTGCTTTGCAGTTGCCGCATGTATGGTCGACATCAGGGCCTCTTCTATGGTCCAGTTATCATGTATGACTTTTGCCAGGGGTGCCAGACAGTTTGTAGTGCATGAAGCATTGGAAACCACCTGATATTCTTTTTTATA
>JAAYYX010000217.1 GCA_012515135.1 Clostridiales bacterium
ACGCATACCGTTAAGCTGTGTATATATGTAGTTTGGCTGCACATATTCAATAGCGGGATCATCTGCAACGGAATATTCCTTTACAGCTTGTTCCACATCCTGACCTTTCTGTAATTCCACCAAATGCAACTGGTCATTGTTTATCTCACCGATCTCTTCCAGGGATTCTCCCCCCAGGTCTTTCACTGCGTCTACTTTTTCGCTTAAAGGAACATCTTCGTCAAAAGCAACAATTATTTCATCGGGAACATATCCCAGTTCCAGAGCCTTATCCACATCTGCTTCTGCATCAAAAGGAGTTCCTGCAGCAAAAAGAAAAATGCCTGCAAGAATTACGGAAAAAGAAAAAATAATGATTTTTTTTGATATTTTTATCATACTGCTCCTGAAAATAAAATAAGCACTACATTCAATACACAAAATTATACCAAATTTTTCCTAAAAGGGCGGAAAATTATTTTTTTTCACTGAAATTTCATAATAGAAACATGTTTTTATTGTTGATTTAATAAGCATAAGGTTATAATATATAAGTATCCAATTATAAAGAGATAAAACAAAGGTTATATATAAACAAAATGACAAGCGATCATATAAAGATAACAGCAAAATTAAGGAGTGTTTCCAAGGCTGCAGAAAAGCTTTCCATATCTCAGCCTGCTTTGAGTGCACATATAAAAAAAATAGAAGAAGAAAACGGGATAATCATATTCGACAGAACGAGAAAACCCCTTACTCTGACGGAACAGGGCAGAGTATATCTAAAATATTCCGAGAAAAAAGACGCACTTGAAAAAGAGCTGAAAAAAGAGATATCAGACCTAAACGGTCTTAAAACAGGGGATCTGGTCATAGGAGGCGCCAGTGCCTTCAATTCCATTTACCTGCCCCGGGCAGTGAAGTTATTTGCCCAAAAATATCCGGGCATAAAAACGGTGATAATCGATGACAGAGTGCCGGAGATAGAAAGAAGGACCCTGGAAGGAGAAATCGATCTCTTTCTGACTCCTCCAAGAATAAGTCACCGTGAAATAATGTCAGAGGTGCTTTTTGATGACAGGATACTTTTGTGTATTCCGCCGGAATGGGAGATAAATAAAGAAATCGATTCCTACAGGATATCCGCTGATGAAATAACAGAAAAAAAGCCATCTTATAAAAGGGAGATAGACTTTTCGGTTTTCAAAGAAAATTCTTTTGTCCTTCTTGGCCAGGATCAGCACCTGCGGCATGTGGCCGAAAAACTTTTCCATAAATATGCATTCAGACCGAAGAGATATATTTCCGCCGAACAGACTACCACCAGCTTTGCCTTGACCATTGAAGGTGCCGGCATATCATTCATGACAGAATCTGCTGTAAGATACGGGAATTTCAAAAACCATCCGGCATATTATTTCACCGAAAAAGACATATGCAGCAGGAAAACATATGTGGCCTATGCCGCAAACAGGGGATTGTCACGTGCAGGAGAGGAATTCATCAAAATACTGAAAGAATGTCTCGCTGCACTGCAATAATAGATTTCAAAACAATTATCAGAAAGGAGAAACAATCATGAAAAAAACGAGAAAATTTTTTGCTGTGCTTCTTTCGGCAGCTATGGTAGGGGCTTTTTCCATTGCAATAACAGGTTGCGGTGAAGAAGAAACAGCAGAGAATGCATCGCTTACCATCGTTGAGCAGTATGGTATGGCATATGCTCCCTTGAAAGTAATGCAGGAACAGAAACTTATCGAAAAGAATTATAACGGAGATGTGGAGATAGAATGGGCCACACTTAATTCCGGTGCAGCGATCACAGAGTCATTCGCCTCCGGAGATGTTCAGGTCGGTGCAATGGGGGTCGGCCCCGCCATAACCGGTGCTCTTTCAGGGGTCGGTTTTAAAATATGTTCCAACATGTCTGCCCAGCCGCACAAAATAATGACAAACGATGACAGTATCCAATCTGTGGCGGATATCGGCTCCGATGACAAGATCGCTCTTGTAAACGAGGGCAGTTTCCAGCACATAGTGCTGGCCATGCAGTGTAAAGAAACTCTGGGTGAAGCACATGCGCTGGATGAGAACATAAGTGCTATGGCACATCCGGATGGTATGTCCGCCCTTATTGCAGGCAGCGTTTCATGTCAGCTGACCACATCTCCATTCACTTTCAAAGAAGAAGCAGAAGGAATGAGTGAAGTGGGGAACCTGGCAGACGTATGGCC
>JAAYYX010000218.1 GCA_012515135.1 Clostridiales bacterium
ATCGGTGAAGTGGGAAATGAAGATCACGCAAATATAAACATCGGAAAGGCCGGCAGAAAAAGACATATGGGAATAAGACCCACAGTAAGAGGCTCTGTAATGAACCCCAATGATCATCCTCACGGCGGCGGAGAAGGAAAAGCAGGGATCGGAAGAGTAAGCCCGGTAACACCGTGGGGGAAACCGACCCTGGGGTACAAGACGAGAAAGAAGAACAAAGATTCCAGCAGATATATTGTTAAGAGAAGAAACGAAAAATAAGGAAAGGAGCAAAAAAAATGGGTAGATCACTTAAGAAAGGCCCTTTCGTAAACGCCAAGCTGCTCAAAGCAATCGAAGAGATGAATGCAGCCAACGAAAAGAAAGTAATCAAAACATGGTCAAGACCATCAACTATATTCCCGCAGATGGTTGGACATACAATTGCTGTCCATGATGGCAGAAAACATGTCCCGGTATATATAACAGAAGATATGGTAGGGCACAAACTCGGAGAATTTGCTCCGACAAGAACTTACAGAGGACATGCGGCTGACAAAAAAGTCAGAACTACAGATCCTTCAAAAACAGTTTGAAGAAAGGAGATAATTGAAAATGGAAGCAAAAGCAATTGCTAAATATGTCAGGATGTCTCCGATCAAACTGCAGCCTGTTACAGATCTTGTAAGGGGCAAGGATTTGAAAGAGGCACTGAACATATTGAAATTCACACCCGGAAAAGGTGCGGTCTTGATTGAAAAGGTTGTAAAGTCAGCTGCGGCAAATGCAGAAAACAATCTTGAGATGAACCCCGATGATCTATATGTAGCAGAAATTTATGCGCATCAGGGACCTACCATGAAAAGATGGAAAGCCGGGGCGCAGGGAAGAGCATCTAAGATCCTTAAGAGAAGCAGCCATATAGGCGTTATTCTCAAAAACAGGAATTCAGAAACGGAGGTTCAGTAAATGGGTCAGAAAGTAAGTCCACATGGTCTCAGAGTAGGAATCATCAGGGACTGGGATTCAAAGTGGTATGCAGACAAAAAAAGCTTCTCGGATTATCTTGTTGAAGACAACGAAATAAGAGAATACGTGAAGAAAAAATTATATGCAGCCGGCGTTTCAAGAGTAGTCATTGAAAGAGCTGCAGAAAACCAGATGAGGGTAATCGTTCTGACGGGCAAACCCGGTATGGTAATAGGCAGATCCGGAGACGGGATCGAAAAGCTCAAGAGGGAACTTGAAAAAATGACAAAGAAAAGGGTTTCCATAGATATCAAAGAAGTAAGAAGAGCTGAACTCGATGCCCAACTTACAGCAGAAAGCATAGCCCAGGCACTGGAAAAAAGAATAGCTTTCAGAAGAGCTATGAAGCAGGCAATGGGCAGGACCATCAAAGCGGGAGCAAAGGGTGTAAAAGTTCTGGTTTCCGGAAGACTGGGCGGCGCCGAGATCGCCAGAAACGAAAAATACAGTGAAGGGAATGTTCCCCTCCATACTTTGAGGGCGGATATAGATTATGGTTTTGCCGAAGCAGATACGACCTACGGAAAAATAGGTGTGAAGGTTTGGATAAATCATGGTGAGATACTCGAAAAAGGCCTTCAGAGCACTGTCAGGGAAGAGAAATCCGATGGAAGAAAAGGGGACAGAAAACCCAGAAGAGATGGTGACAGAAGACCCAGAAGAGACGGCGACAGAAGGCCCAGAAGAGAAGGCGAAGGAAGAGACAGAAGGAGAAGCAGAGATGACAGGCCCGAAATGCCCAAGGCTGTAAATCCCAGAATAAAAAACTCTCCGAAACCGGATCCCAAGGAAGAAGCCAAAGCAAAGGCCAAAGCTGAAGAAATGAAAAAAGCTTCAGTAGAAGCGGAACAAAAAGCAGCTGAGACAGCGGCAGCGGAACAAAAAGCGGCTGAAGCAGCATCAAAAGAAAAAGAAACAGTATCATCAGCTGAAGCGGAAGCTGTTGAAAAAACTGAAGAATAGACTGGTAGCGAAAGGAGGAAACAGCCATGTTAATGCCAAAGCGCGTTAAACGCAGAAGAGTCCACAGAGGCAGGATGAAAGGCAAGGCAACAAGAGGCAACAAAGTAACATACGGAGAATATGGTCTGGTTGCCACAGAACCTGCATGGATCACTTCTAATCAGATCGAAGCAGCAAGAATTGCTATGACAAGATCGATCAAAAGAGGCGGCAAAGTATTTATAAAAATCTTCCCGCACAAGTCAGTGACAAAAAAACCGGCAGAAGTACGTATGGGTTCCGGTAAAGGGGCTCCCGAATATTGGGTGGCAGTAGTAAAACCGGGTAGAGTAATGTTCGAGATAGAAGGTGTAACAGAGACTCAGGCAAAAGAGGCCATGAGACTGGCATCTCACAAACTTCCCATCAAGTGCAAGTTTGTGGCAAAAGGAAAAGAACAGCAGGTAGCAGAGGGTGGTGAAGCATAATGGAACTGAAAAAAATAAGAGAAATGACAGATATGGAACTGAATGCTGAACTGGCCAAGATGAAAAAGGACCTCTTTAACCTGAGGTTCCAGCACGTAACAGGGCAGCTGGAAAATCCAATCAAAATGAGAGACACAAAAAGAGACATTGCAAGAGTAAAAACTATTATCAGAGAAAAAGAACTGAAACAGGCGCAAAGCGAATAGAAAGGAGGATGAATTATGACAGATGAAAGAAACAGAAGAAAAACCAGAGTCGGTATAGTAGTAAGCGATAAGATGGACAAGACTGTGGTAGTTGCACTTGAAAATTTCGTAAGACATTCTCTTTACGGCAAGTCAGTAAAGGCTACAAAGAAAGTCAAAGCGCACGATGAAAACAACGAGTGTAATATAGGCGACAAAGTAAGAATAATGGAGACAAGACCTCTTTCCCGTGATAAGAGATGGAGACTTGTCAAGATAGTAGAAAAAGTTAAGTAAGGAGGCACCAGAAAATGATCCAGGTAGAGAGCAGACTCAGAGTAGCTGACAATTCCGGTGCGAAAGAACTTTTATGTATCCGTATCCTTGGCGGGACACGCCGTCAGTACGCGAATATCGGAGATATAATAGTATGTGCCGTAAAGGAAGCAACACCCGGCGGTCTTGTAAAAAAGGGTGAGGTAGTTAGAGCAGTTGTTGTCAGAACCAAACATGGTGCCAGAAGAGTTGACGGCAGTTATGTGAAATTCGATCAGAATGCGGCTGTTATCATAAAAGAAGATAAAAATCCCATGGGTACCCGTATATTCGGACCCGTGGCAAGAGAACTGAGAGACAAGAGCTTTATGAAAATCGTCTCATTGGCTCCGGAAGTATTATAGGAGGACAAAATGCGTATTAAAAAAGATGATATGGTGATTGTCCTTACCGGAAAAGACAAAGGGAAAAAGGGCAAGGTACTTAAGGCAATGCCAAAGAAAAACAAGGTCCTTGTGGAAGGCATAAACATGCAGACCAAACATCAGAAACAGACAAGGACTGCTGCAGCTGAGATAAAACATCAGGAAGGTCCGCTGGACATTTCAAATGTCATGCTTATAGACAGCAAAACAAAAGAACCAACAAGAGTCGGATATAAAATGGAAGGCGATAAAAAAGTAAGAGTCGCCAAAAAAAGCGGAACAGTAATAGAATAAGAAAGGAGGAGACGATTTTGACAGCCAGATTAAAGGAAAAATATAAAAAGGAAGCTTTCCCTGCCATGATGGAACAGTTCAAATATGAGAACGTTATGGAAGTCCCAAAGCTTGACAAAATAACCATAAATATCGGTCTTGGAGAAGCGAAGGACAATCCGAAAGCCATGGAAACGGCCACAGCAGAACTGGCTCTTATTGCAGGACAAAGACCCGTTGTCACAAAGGCAAAGAAATCCATAGCCAACTTCAAAGTAAGACAGGGTATGCCGGTGGGCACAAAAGTCACTTTGAGAGGTGAAGGGATGTATGAATTTGCAGAAAAGTTTTTCAACATCGCTCTTCCAAGAGTAAGAGACTTCAAAGGAGTAAGCAAGAATGCTTTTGACGGAAGAGGAAACTATTCTGTTGGAATAAAAGAGCAGCTGATATTCCCTGAGATCAATTTTGACAAGGTCGATATGGTAAAAGGGATGAACATCGTATTCACCACTACGGCAAAAACAGATGAAGAGGCGGCAGCGCTTTTGGGATTTCTGGGAATGCCGTTTGAGAAATAGGAGGGAAACATGGCAAAGACATCTCTCAAAATTAAACAGCAGAGAAAACCTAAGTATCAGACAAGGGCATATACCAGATGCAGGATATGCGGGAGACCCCATTCTGTTCTGAAGAAGTACGGTATATGCAGGATCTGCTTCAGAGAGCTTGCATACAGGGGCGAGATCCCCGGCGTGAAAAAGGCCTCTTGGTAAGAAAATTAACGTTTTCGTCAAGTTGTGAAGCATAAAATGCGCGTAGCAAAACTGGCGGAAGGAAGGAGAACAACAGATATGACAATGACAGATCCGATAGCAGATATGCTGACAAGAATCAGAAATGCCAATACTGTAGGACATGAAACGGTTGATATACCTGCCTCAAAAATCAAAAAGTCAATTGCCGGCATACTGGCAGAGGAAGGATATATCAAAGGATTTGATGTTATAGAAGACGATAAGCAGGGGACAATAAGAGTACAAATGAAGTACGGCCCCGACAAAGAAAAAGTTATTAGCGGAATCAAGAAGATTTCAAAGCCGGGCCTTAAGGTTTATGCCAAAGCAAGTGATGTGCCCAGGGTACTGGGTGGACTTGGTATTGCCATCATTTCAACTTCAAACGGAGTGATAAGCGATAAGGAAGCCAGAAAACTTGGGGTAGGCGGAGAAGTAATCTGTTATGTTTGGTAGGAGGAAAAGAAAATGTCAAGAATAGGAATAAGACCCATTGATCTTCCTGCCGGAGTTGAAGTAAAAGTCGACGACAAGAACGTGGTAACAGTAAAAGGACCCAAGGGCGAATTGCAGGAAAAGATCAGTAAACTTATAAAGATCGAACAAAAGGACGGAGTCCTGAATATTAAAAGAGATACCGATGAAAAAGAAGATCGCTCACAGCACGGACTTGCCAGATCACTGATTTCAAATATGGTTGAGGGAGTTACAAAAGGATTCGAAAAGAAGCTTGAACTTCAGGGAGTCGGATATAAGGCTGAGAAAAAAGGAAGCAAGCTCGTATTGAATATAGGGTATTCCCATCCGGTAGAACTGGAAGATCCGAAAGAAATAACCACTGAAGTTCCCGAAGCGACAAAAATAACCGTTAAAGGGGTCAGCAAGCAGGCGGTGGGCAATTATGCAGCCGATATAAGAGCCTGGAGGAAACCGGAGCCATATAAGGGCAAAGGCATCCGTTATGAGGGCGAATATGTACGCAGAAAAGAAGGAAAAGCCGGCGTGAAGGCGTCAGAGTAGAAAGGAGTGAAAACTAATGGCAAAAGAAAGCAGAAATGACAGACGTATAGCAAGACATAGAAGAACCAGACAGAATTTGCATGGCACTCCTGAAAAACCGAGGCTCTGTGTTTTCAGAAGCAATAAGAATATATCTGTTCAGATAATCGATGATGTAAGCGGTAATACACTTGTGGCGGCTTCATCCCTGGACAAAGGACTGAAAGAAGAGATAAAATACGGCGGAAACAAAGAGGCCGCAAAGAAAGTCGGAGAAGCTATTGCAAAGAGAGCTCTTGAAAAGGGAATAGAAACTGTTGTTTTTGACAGAGGCGGATCCCTATATCATGGAAGAGTAAAAGAGCTGGCAGACGGTGCACGTGAAGCCGGATTAAAATTCTAACAGGAGGAAGGGCAATGCGAAATACAATTGATGTATCAAAGCTGGACTTAAAAGAGACCATCGTGAATATCAGACGTGTCGCTAAAACCGTTAAAGGCGGCCGTAATATGAGATTCAGCGTGACTGTAGTCGTCGGAGACGGTGAAGGTCATGTGGGAGTAGGTCTCGGCAAGGCTCAGGAGATCCCTGAGGCCGTTAGAAAAGCCACAGAAGATGCAAAGAAAAATGTTATAAATGTCCCCACTGTAGGGACTACTATACCCCATAGGATACTGGGAGTCTTTGGAGCCGGACGTGTTCTGATCATGCCGGCAGCAGAAGGTACCGGGGTGATCGCAGGTTCTTCAGTACGTACCGTGCTTGAATCTGCCGGGGTAAAAGACGTAAGAGCCAAGTCAATAGGCTCAAACAATATAGGCAACATGGCCTATGCCACAATGGAAGGGCTGAAAAATCTTATGACTGTTGAAAAAATAAGTAAGCTCAGAGGCAAGACAAAAGAAGAAATATTAGGATAGGAGGAGAAGCAAAATGGCAAAAATGATAAGAATCACTTTGACAAAAAGTACCATCGGCGCTTCTCCGAAACAGAGAAAAGTTGTAGAAGCACTGGGATTAAAAAAGATGCACCAGTCTGTAGAGCTAGTTGACAGCCCGGTAACAAGGGGCGCTGTTGAAAAAGTGAAGCATCTTGTTACTTTGGAAGAACTGTAGGAATGGAGGTGCCAAAAATATGAAATTACACGAATTAAAAGCAGCTCCCGGATCTGCAAAGACCGGAAAAAGGAAAGGCCGCGGTCATGCCACCGGACAGGGAACTACCGCCGGAAGAGGCATGAACGGACAGAACTCCAGGAGCGGCGGGGGAGTAAGACTTGGATTTGAAGGCGGACAGATGCCGCTTTACAGAAGGCTCCCCAAGAGAGGATTCACAAATATTTGGGGGACCAAGTATGCGGAACTTAATGTTGACGCACTCAACAGATTTGATGCGGGGACTGTTGTAACCCCTGAAATGCTTGCCGAAGCAGGACTTGTCAAACAAGTAAAAGACGGCATAAAGATCCTTGGCAACGGTAAGCTGGAAAAGAATGTTACTGTCAGGGCTCACAAGTTCAGCAAGACCGCTGTGGAAAAAATAGAGTCTGCCGGAGGAAAGGCAGAGGTGATTTAATATGGAGATGCTGAAGACCATTGCAAAAGCCTGGAAGATAGAGGATATAAGAAGAAAAATAATATTCACTCTTCTTATGCTGGTAGTTTTCAGAATAGGCTCAAACATCCCTGTGCCCGGAATAGACAGAGAAGTTCTAAACCAGGCCTTTCAGGGAGGAACGGGACTTCTGGAGCTGTTTGATCTTTTTTCGGGAGGATCTTTCAGCAATATGACCATATTTGCTTTGAGTATCACTCCATATATTACTGCATCAATAATACTGCA
>JAAYYX010000219.1 GCA_012515135.1 Clostridiales bacterium
ACACTTCATCACTGACCGGAGGAGCTATTTCGATCAGCTCTCCCCCCACATTCATCTTAACTCCCTGCTCTTCTTTTTTTATCTTTCCTATACAGGTTATCTGTATACCGGCATCGCTTATTTCTTTCATAAGAATATCTTTTTTATCAGGTCCTGCCATGATCATCATGCATCCGCTTGATATGAGTCTCAGGTAGTCGATATCAAATTCTTCGCATATTTTTTTTGTCACCTCTTCAACGGGCACTTTATCGATGAAAACTTCAGCACCGACTTTACCTATCCGGCACATCTCCCACAATGCGCCTAAAACGCCTCCCTCGGTTATGTCATGCATCCCGGAGGTGCCTATCCTTCCTGCTGTAACACCTTCTTTGACAACACTCACTTTGTCAAGCATGGATATCGCTTCACTCATCTCTTCTTTTGTGAGAACGTCCTTTAGCTGCTCCTGGAAATCCCGCGCTATTATGGCAGTTCCCTCTATGCCAGCGGTTTTTGTCATGAGGATATAGTCTCCTTCTTTCATGTTTTCAGTATGCTGAGAAGCCCATTTTTCTCCCCTTCCTATGGCGGTGGAGACAATTACCGGCTGATTCACGGCCCTGGTTATTTCGGTGTGTCCCCCTATTATTTCCACGCCCAGCTCTTCTGAGGCCTGGGCCGCCTGATGCATCATTTCATCCACCTGTTTTTCAGTGGTACCTTCAGGCAGAAGCACTGCCAGCATTATTCCTACAGGTTCAACGCCGTTGGATGCCACATCGTTGCAGGAAATATGAACGGAAAGCCTTCCCAAATCTCCTATTGCAGCCGTTATGGGATCCGTTGACATCACACATTCATATGAACCGTAGTCTATTACTGCGCAGTCTTCCCCGATACCGGGTCTTGTGAGCACTTCCGGTCTTCTGAATCTGATATTCCTGAAAACTATTTTTTCCAGAAGATCACTGTCAAGTTTGCCTATCTTAAGCATCTATATCATACTCCTTTAAAAATTCTTCTTCGGAAATGACCCTTACTCCAAGCTCTGCGGCTTTTTTGTTTTTTGCAGATCCGGAACTTAAGTCATTGTTTATAAGTGCCGTTGTTTTTGCGCTTACAGAACCCGAGGTCCGGCCTCCTCTTCTTTCTATGAGATCTTTCAGTTCCTCTCTGTTTTCAAAACTGTTCAGGCTTCCCGTTATAACAAAGCTCATTCCCTCAAGATCCCGATTCTCTGTTTCAGGGTATCCTTCGGCGGGCTCCAGCCTGATTTCTCCCATCAATTCCCGGACTTTTTTTCTGTTCTCTTCATCGGCAAAATATCTAACGAAGGCAGTAGCCATCACTTCTCCTATGCCATTGACATTTGTAAGCTCTTCCTTTGAAAGATTTTCTATTCTTTGCCAGTTATTATTGCAGTACTTTGCAATAAGTTTTGCGTTTGCGGAGCCTATGCCGGTTATCCCCAGGCTGTAAAGAAATCTTGATGCAGTGGTCTTTCTGGCCTTTTCTATGGCGGCAGACAGGTTCTTGTAGGATCTCTCTCCGAATCCTTCCATCTCTTCGATCTCTTTTCTGTGTCTGTCCAGCCGGAAAAAGTCAGCGGGTTCTTTTATGAAACCCTTTGCCGTGAATTTCTCTATTGTGGATTCCGAAATGCCGTCTATATCCATGGCATTACGGCCCACAAAATGGCTGAATGCTTTTATTTTCTTTGCCGGACATTTTGGATTAGTGCAGTAAAGGGTCCTTACTTGGTTTTCATCCCTTATCCGGGTCCTGCCCCCGCAGACAGGGCATTTGCTCGGAGGAACTGTGCTTCCGCTTTTTGTGTAGTTGGCGGCTATCTGGGGTATTATCATATTCGCTTTATATACCTCTATTTCATCTCCCACACCCAGCTTCAGGTCTTCTACTATACTGAGATTATGCAGCGATGCACGACTCACAGTTGTTCCCTCCAGTTGCACCGGTCCAAATAATGCTATGGGATTTATGAGCCCGGTCCTTGATGCGCTCCACTCTATTTCCATAAGTCTGGTGATGGCAGTTTCATCACGCCATTTGAATGCGATGGAATCTCTTGGGAATTTGGCGGTTTCACCAAGAGATCTGCCATATGTGATATCATCATATGAAAGCACCAGGCCGTCGGAGGGTATATCGTTCTCTTTGATATTCCGGCCGAACCAATCTATGTTTTCTTTTAGATTTTTTGCAGTTACCATGCGGTATCCGACTACATAAAATCCTTGATTTTCAAGCCACTTCATTTGCTTCTCTTTTGAATCTCCAAAATCCGGCAAATTTTCGATTCTTTCTTTTTCCCGGCCGGACAATGCGGTACTGACCAGCGCAAAAGCTCTGAATCGGACATTTCTTTCTGCTGTTATCAGGTTGTTCAGCTGTCTTACCGAACCGCTGCAGAGATTTCTCGGATTTTTATATTTCGCCTCCAGCTCAGGTATCGCCTCGTTTATCTTTTCAAAATCCGAATAAGTTATTACTGCTTCCCCTCTCAAAACCGTTTCTCCCGCAAAAGGTATCTCAAGAGGCAGATCCAGAAATACCCGGGCATTATTTGTTATTACTTCGCCCACTTCGCCGTTGCCCCTGGTTACCGCTTTGAAAAGTTTCCCGTCTCTGTAGGTCAACACTATGGTGAGCCCGTCAAGTTTCCATGAAAGCATTCCTTTTCTGTCTCCCAGCCATGATATAAGCTCTTCCGCATCTTTGGTCTTGTCCAGAGAAAGCATTTTCTTGGGATGGGCCTCCTTGACAAGATCGGAAAGGGTCTCATAGCCCACATGCCTTGTGGGGCTGCCGGCCATTATTATGCCTGTTTCATTTTCAAGGGCCATCAGCTCATCATATAATTTATCATACTGTAAATTTGAGATGATCTCTTCATTATCCCTGTAGTATGCCCTGGCGGCTTTTTTGAGGAAAGCTGTCCTTTCCCTTATCTCCTGTTGTATGGATTTTTTGTCGTCCATTATATCACTTTCATTTTTTATGTATTTCAGTTGTATTTGTTTCAAGGGTTATACCCAGCTCTTTTGCATACTCGAAATAAAGATCCACCTGCTCCATGCTCATCATATCAGAAGTGAAAAGTCCGGGAGTCTTGAATTTATCGTTTATAAACAATTTGGAATAAAGATATCCTCCCTGACCCGTCAGATACATCTCTGCTGTTATACCGGCCTTTTCGTATGACTCCAGAAGTCCCGGTGCCATAACATGCGTTTCAACTTTGACATCCCTTCCATCCTTTTTGCCGTAGGCCTCTATGACCATGCATCCCGAATCCGAGATAAGGCCTTCTTCGATTATCTCTTTTATTTCCTCCCTGAATTTGGGCGGATGGGGCAGATGGGCCAAAACCACATCAAAAGGTGCCACTTCCACTCCGTTTATTATTTCTTTTTTGTGCGAAAGAAGTCCCGCCCGGGCAAGGGGCCTGCAAAAGTCCATTCCTTCTCCTGCATATTTGAAATAAGCATTTTTCACGCCTTTAAAATATTTTTCTGCGTTGAAACTGTAGTGTATGGGCTCATCATGACAATGTTCCGCAAAGGTTATTTCTTTTTCCATATAGTTATATTGTCTGTTTATGGTCATGCCGAAAGCCGGAGTCCTTACGAGTTTGCCGTTTTCCAGGGCATAAGCATCCTCAGACATATCGTGAAGAGCCGTAACGGGAGACCACCAGAAGGGCAGAAATCTTTTTGTTATTACTCCCTCCCATACAATGTTCATTATCGTATCACAAGTATCAAGATATTTCATTGCATCTCTGGTGGCGGCGCATATAAGTCCGGGTGCCGATCCCGTCCCTATTACTGCAGTCTTGCCGATGGCTTTGAATCTGGGACCGTATTCATCAAACTGTATCCTGTAGTTCTCGACCCAATCTTCATGCAGTGACGTGGTACCGGCATAGTCCTGATAATCCGTACCTGCTTCAAGGGCTGCCTCCAGGACATTTTTTGTGCATTCCAGCGGCAGGGCATTCAGTATAAGATCCGCTCCCTTTGCTGCGGCCACAATGCTGTTCTTATCGTGGGCATCCACAACTTTTCCTTCTGCTTTGGTGAGTTCTTTCACCAGATGGTCAACCGCTTTTCTGTCTTGATCGGCGCAGACCACTTTGCTTACTATTGATTCTTCATCCAGTTTTTTTGCTGCGGCAGAGCCCTGTGCTCCAACTCCCAGAACAAGTATCTTTTTCACAATTTCACCTCAAATCTTTATTCTGATACTGTGTAAGTTTATATAATAATATTATACAATAAATGTAAATTTATTCCAAGGATAAAAAGGCCGCCTGCCCCCCTCTCTTTCCGCCCATCTTTCTGTGGGAAAAAAGCAAATCGCTGTTACACATCGTACATATATCCGCCGTGTATATGTTTTCTTTTTTTACCCCTGCTTCTTCAAATATTATTTCGTTCGCCCTTGAAAGGTCCATCATATATTTGGGGGCTTCTGTTTCAGATCCCCGGGAGACATTATGAAAATCTTTTTTTTCTATCAGTATTTGATCCCAGTTTTTCTTATGGAAATTTTTTTTTGCCTCAACGGCAACATCTTCTCCTACTTCATAGCATTCTTGGCATATTCCCGGGCCGATGCAGACGATCACATTTTCCGGCCGCGTGCCGAATTCCTTTTTCATTGCAAGAAGAGTCATCTGTCCTATCCGGTTTGCCGTTCCCTTCCATCCGGAGTGGCTCAAGGCTATGGCTCTTCTTTCGGTATCAACTATAAAAAGAGGAAAACAATCCGCATGTCCTGTCACAAGCATCAGTCCCGGCGCATCGGTCATAAGTCCATCCGTTTCTTCCGGGTCTTTTTGTCTTGTGATCCCTTTCCCTTTGTCTTCTTTCCCTACTCTTCTTACATTTAAACTATGGGCCTGATAAGGCGCTGTCATGTCCGATGGCTTTATCCCCAGAGCATCTCCCATTCGCCTTAGATTTTCTTCAACATTTTCTTTTTTGTCTCCTGTGGTGAAGGAAAGATTCATTGTGCTGTAGCATCCTTTACTTACTCCGCCCAGTCTTGTTGAAAAACCATGTTTCACCAGCCCTGTTTTTTCCAGTGCTTTGAATCCGAGATAAGCCACGCCTTTTTCTTCTCTTGTGAAAAGAGTCCCCCTATTGTTTTTCTTTTTCCAAATGATTTCATTCATTTAAGAAGCACCACTGTTATTCCTTTGTTCCCTTCTATATGCCTTTCAAACTCCCTAAGAGCCGGGCAAATATCAAGGAACTCTTTCTTTTTGATGGTCCAGTTTTCTCCCCTTACGCTATCCCTTGCTGTGCCCCTAAGGGATGGGGCCTTCAGCTTTGATCCGACTTCTTCTTTGATTATGCCGCCGGATCCGGAGGATCCGTACCCATGTATAAGTATGGCCGCCCTGCAGCCTGATCTCTTTGCGGTGGTCAGGCCGTTCATCATTCTCTTTATGGCTTCCTCCACATGGGGCATGCCACGTTCCAGATTTATCTCTATTACTTTTGCAGCCATCTTTCTCCTTCCTTATTGATTCTACTCTTTTATTTTCTTGAGAGGGGCTATATCAGCCGCAAGTTTTTTTGTTCCTGCTTTATCAAATATCACAGTGATGACTTTCCCTTGGGAAGAGACAACAAGACCGGTCCCGAATTTGCTGTGGGCTACTTTATCTCCCGCAATAAAGCTTTCTTTTTTTTCGCTCTTTTCATGTACTTCGCTGACGGCTTTTCTTAGGATATTCGCGTTTCCGGATCCCGAAAACCTTTCTTCAAAGGGCCTTAGAGGTTCTTCCTTTGAGAACCCGTCCAGATCCACCTTTTCTCCCAGCCTCACTTCTTCTCTCTTTCTGAATATGGCATCCCCTTCGGTGAGTTTTGGATCCAGTTCCCTCAAAAAAGAAGATTCTCTGGTGTAGTCCCCTCTTCCGTACATGGTCCTGTAAGCGGCACCGGTAAAGCATAGTCTCTCCTTTGCCCTTGTCATTCCCACATAGCATAGCCGTCTTTCTTCTTCCATTTCATCAGGCTCATCAAGTTTTCGCCATCCGGGGAAAAGTCCGTCTTCCATTCCCGGCATAAAAACAAAATCAAACTCAAGGCCTTTTGCGCTGTGCAGTGTCATAAGAACTACCGCATTCTCAGAAGGGTCGTGATTGTCCACATCTGACAGCAATGCTATTTTTTCGAGAAATCCCGTAAGAGATGGGGCTTCTTCCCCCATGGCCTCTTTTTCAAAATCATATATTACAGACTTGAATTCCATGAGGTTTTCTATGCGTCCGTCGGCTTCTGTGGCGTTTTGGGTTTCAAGAGCTTTGATGTACCCGCTTCCCACAAGTAGTCCGTCATATATATCAGAAATCTTGAGGTCGTCTTTTTCAATGCTATAGCTCTTTACGGCATCGTGCATCCCTTTCAGTTCTCTTCCGGTCCTTCCCTGCAGGGAATCCATGATCTCTTCATCACCCAAAACAGAAAAAAGCGACTGCCCCCGCACTGATGCCAACGCTTTTAATTTGTCCAGTGTTTTTTGTCCGACGCCCCTTTTGGGTTCGTTTATTATCCGCATTAGAGAAATGTCATCATCCGGGTTCTGCACCAGCCTCATATAAGCCATCATATCCTTTATCTCTTTTCTTTCGTAATATCTGGTGCCGCCTATAACTCTGTATGGGATATCTCTGGCGGAAAAGGCCTCTTCAAAGGTCCTGGACTGTACATTCGTCCTGTAAAGTACAGCGAAATCACTGAAGGACCTTCCCGGACCGCATAACCTGTCTATTTCCTGAGCCACATAATAAGCTTCCGCTTTTTCGTCATCTGCTCTGCAGTAGATTATTTTGCTTCCTTCTTCTGCTTCGGTCCAAAGCTTTTTGGGTTTTCTTTTTGTATTGTTTTTTATTACTGAATAGGCGGCTTTTAGTATATTGCCTGTTGACCTGTAATTCTGTTCGAGCTTGACGACTTTTGTGCCGGGAAAATCCTTTTCAAAGTTGAGTATATTGGAAATATCCGCTCCCCTCCACTGATATATGCACTGGTCGTCATCGCCTACCACACAAAGATTTTTATGCTCTTCAGCAAGCATTTTTATTAGTCTGTACTGTATCCTGTTTGTGTCCTGATACTCATCCACCATTACATAACGGAATCTTTTCCGATACTTGGAAAGGACCTCTTCATTCTCCCGGAAAAGTCTTACGGCATTGAGAAGAAGATCGTCAAAGTCCATTGCATTGTTTTTTTTCAATACTTCTTCATATCTTTTATATACACGGTATATGGTTTCAGTATTGAAATTTTTTTCGTATATCTTTCTGTAATCCTCCGGTGAATGTTGTGCTTCCTTGCACTTGCTGATCACCGAGATCAACATTCGGTAAGGGAAGTTTTTTTCTTCTATATTGTATTCTTTTATTATATTCTTTATAACTGCTTTCTGATCCACGGGATCATACACGGCGAAATCACGGGTATATCTGGAAAGACCGGCTTCCGTTCTCAATATCCTTAAACAGGCGGCATGAAATGTCATTATCCACAAAGTATCGGGGCCTCCCAGAAGTTTTTCCACCCTTTCCCTCATTTCTCCTGCCGCTTTGTTTGTGAAAGTCACCGCCAGTATACTGTAAGGATCAACACCTTTCTCCTTTATCAGGTATGCTATCCTGTGGGTCATTGTGCTGGTCTTACCGCTGCCTGCCCCTGCCAATATCAGCAGAGGACCTTCTGTATGCATGACAGCTTCAAGCTGTTTTTTGTTCAAATTATCTGAATAAGCCATGGTTCTATTCTAACATATAATATGGAATTGCTGAAACTAATATGATATAATTTCTATGATAAATAAGCATAGAAATTATAAAATCAGAGAGGAGTGCTTAAATGATCTACTCAAAAGAAGTAAGCGATATGTGTCCTGTAAGAAACAATGCAAATCACGGACCGTCTCCTATACCCGAGGAGGGCAGATGGATAAAGGCCAAGGAAATCAAAGACATCAGCGGCCTTACCCACGGCGTTGGAGGATGCGCTCCACACCAGGGGGCATGTAAGCTTACCCTTAATGTCAAAGAAGGTATAATACAGGAAGCTCTTATTGAAACCATCGGCTGTAGCGGCATGACCCATTCTGCTGCCATGGCTTCAGAGATCCTTCCGGGCAAAACCATCCTGGAAGCCTTGAATACCGATCTTGTTTGCGATGCCATAAACACGGCCATGAGGGAGCTTTTCCTTCAGATAGTATACGGGCGGACACAAACAGCTTTCTCGGAAGGCGGACTGCCTGTGGGAGCAGGGCTTGAAGATCTTGGGAAGGGGTTCAGGAGTCAGGTGGCCACAACTTACGGAACAGCGGTCAAAGGCCCCAGATACCTTGATATTGTTGAAGGTTATGTGACAAGGATAGGTCTTGATAAAAATGATGAGATCATAGGTTATGAATTTGTTCATATAGGGAAGATGATGGCCTCCATAAAAAAAGGCACAGATCCGGCAAAGGCTGTCAAAGATGCTTCAGGCAAATACGGGCGTTTCGATGATGCTGTAAGGTATATCGATCCCCGCGAAGAGTAGAACGGAGGACTGATCATGACTTTATTTGAAAATTATGAAAGAAGAATAGACAAAATAAACAAAGTGCTGACAAATCACGGCATCAGCTCCCTTGAAGAAGCAAAGGAAATTTGCACTCTCAAGGGTTTTGATCCCCATGAAATCGTCAAAAAAGTTCAACCCATCGCCTTCGATGATGCATTCTGGGCTTATACCGCCGGTGCTGCAATTGCAATAAAAGAAGGCTGCACCACCGCCGGACAGGCTGCCGAAACCATTGGTCATGGTCTTCAGGCATTCTGCATAGACGGCTCTGTGGCCGAAGAAAGAAAAGTCGGTCTGGGTCACGGCAATCTGGGAGCCATGCTCTTGTCAGAAGAAACCAACTGCTTTGCTTTTCTTGCGGGTCACGAATCCTTTGCCGCGGCAGAAGGAGCCATAGGTATTGCAAATAGCGCCAACAGATCAAGGAAGAAACCGCTTCGCGTCATACTTAACGGACTCGGCAAAGATGCGGCTCTTATCATCTCAAGGATAAACGGATTCACATATTGCCGGACAAAATTCAATTACTGTACCTGTAAGATAGAAATACTAAAAGAAACAGCCTACTCCGACGGTGAGAGAAGCAAGATAAGATGTTTCGGGGCTGATGATGTCAGAGAGGGCGTTGCCATTATGCATATGGAGACAGTGGACGTTTCTATCACCGGGAATTCCACCAACCCCACCCGTTTCCAGCATCCCGTGGCAGGCACCTACAAAAAAGAATGCGTTCTTGCAGGCAAGAAGTATTTTTCTGTTGCCTCAGGCGGAGGTACAGGAAGGACCCTGCACCCGGATAATATGGCGGCGGGCCCGGCTTCCTACGGTCTGACCGATACCATGGGCCGCATGCATTCGGATGCTCAGTTTGCAGGTTCTTCTTCCGTTCCCACACATGTTGAGATGATGGGCTTCATAGGCATGGGGAACAACCCTATGGTGGGTGCCACCGTGGCAGTGGCCGTGGCAGTGGAAGAAGCCATGAAATAGACTTTTTGTGTTTTAGAAAGACCGCAGGAGAGTTTTCTGCGGTCTTTTTCAATCATTATATATATTCATTCTCTCTCCCCTTACAAATCCTGCAAGAGACACATTACATATGCGCGCCATCTTAAGGGCCTCTCCTGAAGGTGCAGATCTGGAACATACTATGGGTATCCTGCATCTAACGGCCTTGACGATCATGTCAAGGGGGATCCTGCCACTGGTAAAGAGAATTGCTTTTGAAAGATCTGCTCCGTCTATAAGTGCCTGTCCGATGACTTTGTCAACGGTATTATGGCGACTGACGTCATAAAAGGAGTATTTTATTTCTCCTTCAAAAGACAGGGAAGAGCTGTGTGCCGCCCCTGTTTCAAAAAAAACTTCCGAAGATTTATAAAGAGTCTCTGCCTGTGTGAATATATTCTTTCTGCGGGCAGCGTCTCCTGTTATTCTGTTTTTCATCGCCGGAAGAGGTGTAAGCCCAGTCTTTTTTGCTTTTTCGCCTCCTCCCGCTGCGATTCTGACTGCATCCTTTGATTCGATGGGCAGCTCAGTTTTTCTGCCCTTGGCAAGAATAACATCTGCCTTTGCCGCCAGACCTTTTATTTCAATTTTTTCTATATCCTTTATGCTCTTTATGTGTCCCTGGGTCAGAAGATGCCCCGCAACAAGCTGTTCAAGGCAAACGGGGGAGGAGCAAAGATCAAAACAAAAAGCACCGTTGACATATACATCCATAAAATGCTCCTGTATAACAGGATCCGGATGCGCTTTTATGTCATCACTGCCTTTGAACATTTTTCTTATGGGTTCCGGCTTTGATACCGGAAAATTTTCATACTGCGCGATTATTTTCATTTTCTTTCAAAAATTCTTCATAGGCATCTTTTGTATTGATGTTCAGTATCTCTTTTTCAATTCCTTCTATTTCAAGGATGGTTACTTCTGCCCTGTCAAGAGCCCTGAAAACCGGTGCAGATCCCTTTTTTATGACCGGGTATATCTTTCTGTAAAATTCCCTTTTGTATATGCCTATCAGAGGTTCTGTTTTTTCTTCATGCTTAAGAAGCGTCACTTCATTTCCTCCTTTGGTGTGTTCATTAAGCAGCTTCTTCATAGTATCCGGCGAAACAAGGGGAGAATCCACAGTTATAACAAAGCAGTCTTCAAAAGAAGCGGCTTTGAAACATGCATGAAGTCCGCCCAGAGGACCCCTTTCTTTCAATTCATCTTCTACAGAAAAACAATCGCTCACTTTTCCCCTGTATCCGGACAGTATTATCTCACCGAAACCGAGACTCTTTCCCTTTTCGATGATTATATCCAGAAAACATTTGGCCTTCCAACGGAGGTGTGCTTTGTTTCGTCCCATTCTGGAACTTTTGCCTCCCGCAAGGATAATAAGTGAGCAATTGTTAAATTCCATAATAATTCCGGTTTTGCGCCCGGATATACGCTTTTTTAAGCTTTCTTATATGAGAACCAGTATACCATACCAACCAGTATCATTCCACCTACAATGTTACCTAAAGTTACAGGTATAAGATTGTCGATGAAAAATCCGCCCCATGTCAGGTTTTCTATAACGGCCGGATCAAGAGAAGCACCGAATTCGCCTTTGGCAAAAAGACCGGCAGGTATGTAGTACATGTTGGCTACGCTGTGTTCATATCC
>JAAYYX010000220.1 GCA_012515135.1 Clostridiales bacterium
GCCATAATAGACGGATACTGCATAGGGGCAAGTGTGTTGAAGCATAAAGAAGAACTAAAAGTGATCCAGACCTGGCATGCCATGGGGGCCCTAAAGAAATTCGGACACAGTATATTAGACACACCGGAAGGGTCATCCAAAGAAATGGCAAGGGGCATGAAGATGCATGCCAACTATGATTACATACTCACCAGCAGCAGGGCCAGTATCCCGGTTTTTTCGGAGTGTTTTGATTACGGACCTGATGTATTCAAAGTGATCCCCCTTCCAAGGACAGATGTCTTAAGGAGTGCAGAGTATATGAGCATTTACAGAAAAGAGATACAGGATGCATATCCGGAAACGAGGGGCAAGAAGAACATCCTTTATGCCCCCACTTTCAGAACGGCAGAAAACATTGAAGAAAACATAAATGCCCTTATCGATGCCGTTGATTACAGCAAATACAATATAATAGTCAAGCTGCATCCCCTGATGGGGGATATGGTACGTTCTGATAAGGCTCTGAAGTGCGAAGGATATAATACTTTGCAGTGTTTTTCTGTGAGCGATTACGTTATATCGGATTATTCCGCAGTCATATTTGAGGCGACTACGGCGGGGATACCGGTATTTCTTTATACCTTTGATTACGATTCCTACAAGAAAAAAAGGGGACTGGGCATAGAGTACGGCCAAGACGGATATACAGTCACTCACAAAACCCCCGAAGAAGTTATAAATGCCATAGAAAACCATGATTATGATCCTTCGGCAATGAAAGCCTTTGCGGACAAATATGTGGATCCAAGGGAGCATTGCACCGGGACACTTGCGACATTCATACTGTCTTTGGTATAATATATATTTGAGTAAGTTAAAGTTTGATTTTATGGAACTTATCGAGGAGATGAAGCGATGATTTTTGCAGCAGTACTGGCCGGAGGCATCGGCAAGAGGATGGGAAACGTGGACAAACCCAAACAGTTCCTTATGATAGGCAAAAAACCCATCATAGTTCATACTGTTGAGCAGTTTTGCATACATGATAAATTCGAAAAGATAATAGTACTTTGCCCTAAACAATGGATGCCCTACACAAAAGATCTGCTGGACAAGTATCTGGGCCGCACGGACAGAGTCTGCGTGATCGAGGGCGGAGACATAAGAAACCAGACTATTATGAATGCCATTGACTGGATAGAAAGCAATTACGGTCTTAAAGAAGATACGGTGCTTGTTACCCACGATGCAGTAAGACCCTTTGTGACAAGCAGAATAATCGAGGACAACATATCAGCCGCAAAAAAATACGGCGCATGTGATACGGTGGTGCCGGCCACAGACACCATAGTCCAAAGCGATGATGAAAAATGTATTGCGAACATACCCGAAAGATCGAAATTCTGGCACGGACAGACTCCCCAGTCATTTATGGCGGTAAAGTTCAAGGAACTCTATGAAAGTCTTACTGAAGAAGAAAAGGAGATCCTGACGGATGCAGCCAAGGTATTTGTCATGAAGGGCGAGAAGGTCAGAATGGTGGAGGGAGAGAATTTCAATATAAAAGTCACCTATCCCTATGACCTGCAGCTGGCGGAGACTCTTTTAGAAGGAGACAAATAAATGCTCAACACAATTTACAGACTTGTGGAGCCCATGCGTTTTGAAGCTCAGTTCACAGATATAGACATCAAGGGAGATGATGTGATCGTAAGACCCACACATCTTTCTATTTGCAATGCCGACAGAAGATATTACCAGGGCAAGAGGCCTCCCGAAGTTCTTCAGAAAAAACTTCCCATGGCCCTTATACATGAAGGCATAGGAAAGGTGGTATTTGATAAAAAAGGAGAATTTCTTCCGGGGCAGCGGGTGGTAATGGTGCCCAATAACCCGGTGGAAGAGGACGAAGTGATCTCAGAGAACTATCTTAGGAGCAGCAGCTTCAGATCCAGCGGTACTGACGGATTCATGCAGGATAATGTTGCCATGAAAAGGGACAGGATAGTTCCCCTTCACAAAGGCATGAACAAAAAAGTCGCTTCCTTTACGGAACTGGCGGCAGTAAGCTACCACACCATAAACA
>JAAYYX010000221.1 GCA_012515135.1 Clostridiales bacterium
ACCACAACACCGAGGTAGCCCAAAAGAAGATATGTCAGTACCGTAAGCACAGTCGGCAGATAATCAACTTCTATGCCAGCATATATCTGACTTATCAAAAATGCGATCAAAAGCCCGGTAATCAGTCCTGCGATCCCCGCAATAAGCTCGTTAGTGGAATACGACTGAAGATCACTTTCAATGTTTTTGGCCATCTTCTGGCTCTGTCTTTTCACTGATGGGGTCAGCCTGAAAAATAATAATGCGAAAATAATTACAAATACTACAGCCGCTCCTATTTGCTGCCATTGGGTAAATCCCCGTCCCGGCCCTATGTCGCTTATGGTCAAAAGGTATTTTGTCAGCAGAAATGCTCCATACCCTATTATGCCTCCCACCAATGTGAAAACAAGTCTAAGCAGTTTTTTCAGCATGGTTTCACCTCCTTTCTATTTTGTTATACGAGTATGCAAAGAGGTCCTCCTGTCATTTCCTAAAAATCAGATGGAATCTATGACAAGTTCTTCAGCCTCGGCAGTTTCCATATCTCTGGCCAGTATTATTTCACTTACCAGTATCTGGCGTGCATTGGCCAGCATCTTTTTTTCGCCGGCAGAAAGGCTTTTTCCCCTTTCTATACGAAAAAGGTTCCTGACTACTTCTGCCACTTCATGAATATCTCCGGTCTTGAGTTTTTCCATGTTTTCTCTGTAGCGTCTGTTCCAGTTGTCTGACATCTCCGTAGAAGGCGCATTGAGTACCCTAAGTACCGTATCCACATCTTTTGATGAGATCACGTCCCTTACTCCGATATCTTTGCTTTTTTCCACGGGTATCATGATCTTCATGTCCCCGCAGGGCACATTGAGAACATAATATTTTCTTTTTTCGCCCAAGATGACTTTTTCTTCGATCTGCTCTATTATCCCGGCGCCGTGCATTGGATATACTATTTTGTCTCCAATACTGTACATTGTTTTCCTCCAGGTCATACCTAAGTATTAGTATAATTCAAAACACGATAATGTGTCAAGCATTCAAAATTACATAGTCTATCACAGTGCCTTTTCAGTGTCAACATTTTTTTGACACAAATTCTACACTAATTTTTCTTTTAATATGTTACAATAATTCTAAATAAATGGAGGTTACTGTTATGCCCAAATTACTGGTAGTGGATGATGAACAAAAAATAAGAGAAGTAATAAGAGAGTATTCCGAGTTCAACGGATATGAAATAACTGAAGCAGAGGATGGCATGACAGCGGTGGGGCTTTGCAAACTCAATGATTATGATTTGATAATAATGGATATAATGATGCCCAAGCTGGATGGATTCTCTGCCTGCAAGGAAATCAAAAAAATCAAAGACATCCCCATAATAATGCTCTCTGCAAGAAGCGAAGAATACGACAAACTCTTTGGCTTTGAACTGGGCATAGATGACTATGTGATCAAGCCCTTTAGTCCCAAAGAGCTAATGGCCCGGGTAAATGCGGTCTTGGCCAGACGAATCAAGCCTTCCCAGATAACGGCCGAAATACTGGAATTCGATGGACTTGTCATAAACATACCGGGCCGTATAGTTACTGTTGACGGTGAAAAGATAGAATTGACACCCAAGGAGTATGATCTCCTGTTCTATCTTGTAAACAATAAAAATATTGCTCTTTCCAGGGACAAACTGCTTTCTGATATCTGGGGATATGATTTTTTCGGTGATGACAGGACCATAGACACCCACATAAAAAATCTCCGCAACAATCTGGGACCCTACAGGGATTACATAGTTACCCTGCGGGGAGTAGGATACAAGTTTGAAGTTTAAATTCGACTATAAAAGTATCAAGGTAAGAGTATGGGTCTATTTTTTATGCTTTACTGCCATCGTTCTTATGCTTGTCTGGTTCCTTCAGATACTCTTTATCAACAACTATTATGAAGAAATGAAAGTGCGGGAAACCAAACGTGTTGCAGCAAATATAACCTCGGACTATACCAACGGAAACCTCAATGAAATAATCGGCGAAGTAGAAAAGCTTTCAGAAAATGATGATATGTTCATACGTATCGAATCTCTGCAAACCGGTATAATTTTCTCCCCGTCCATTGATGATCGGGGATATGAGAATGAAATAGAAACAGTCAAAAGCAAGCTTATCACCAGCGGGAAAAATAATATATCTCTCATAATAAGCAGCCCCTACAACAGCCGCAATGTTCTTGTATATGCCGGGTTTTTGGATCCGGCAGAAGAAAATATACTCTATGTTTTCTCTCCTCTTTATCCGGTGAAGTCCACAGTCAGCATACTTCAAAACCAGCTGGTCTATATAACTATCATAGCCTTGATACTGGCCACAATAATTGCATATGTGCTTTCCATAAGGATCACAAAACCGATAAGATCTATCATAAGATCCGCAGGAAAGCTTTCGGCGGGCCAGTACGGCATAACTTTCAGGGCAGAAAAAACATATTCTGAAATAAAGGATCTGGCTGATTCTCTTAACAAGGCTTCTTATGAACTGGAAAAATCCATAAACCTCCAAAAAGATCTGATGGCCAATGTGTCCCACGATCTCAGGACACCTTTGACCATGGTCAAATCCTATGCGGAGATGATAAGAGATCTTTCCGGTAACGACCCCAAAAAACGTGACCAGCATCTAAATGTTATAGTTGAAGAAGCAGACAGGCTTAATGTCCTGGTGGGTGATATGCTTACTCTGTCTGCCATGCAGTCGGGCAAAATATCTTTGAGCAAGAACACATTCAACATAAAAGAAGCCGCTGAAAATGTTCTTCTTCCCTATCGTCTTCTGGAAGAAAAAGAAGGATACAGAATAAAATTCATATGTCGTCAGAATATATATGTCAACGGCGATCTGGAAAGAATAAAGCAGGTCATTTCTAACCTGCTGACAAATGCCGTAAAATATTGCGGTGCCGACAAGACCATAACCCTCTCTATCAAACGCACCGGCAAAAAAATGCGCTGTGAAGTAAAGGACCATGGAATGGGTATCAAACCCGAAGAACTTCCCCATATATGGGAACGTTATTACAAAGCCAGCAGCAACCATGTAAGAGCAACCACCGGATCCGGACTTGGACTTTCCATAGTGAAAGAGATCCTTTCCCTGCACAGGGCAGACTTCGGTGCAGACAGCAAGCCCGGTCACGGATCTTCCTTCTGGTTCGAACTTGATACGGTCAAAAAGCGCTGATCGCTTCTGTTATGCTGGAAACTCCTTTTAGCTCTATTTTTAATTTCTCTTCTTCCAGTTTTGATGCATTTCTTTTGGGCAGTATGGCTTTTTTGAAGCCCATTCTTTCAGCTTCTTTTATTATTTTTTCTGCATTTTGAACAGCCCTGAGATTTCCGGTGAGACCAACTTCACCTATTACAATGGTTCCCTCCCTGCAGGGTTTTGCTGTGCATGCGGAATATATGGCCAGAGCCACAGCCAGGTCGGCGGAAGTCCCTTCGGGCCTTAATCCTCCCACTATGTTCACATATATATCCTGATTCATAAGGGGAAGTCCGGCTTTTTTCTCAAGGACAGCTATTATCATATTCAATCTTGAAAGATCCACCCCTATGGAAGATCTTCTGGCGAATCCCACGCTGACAGGAGCCGCAAGAGCCTGAACTTCCAGCAGCAGCGGTCTTGTGCCCTCATGTACGGCAGTAACAACTGATCCGTCAGACCCTTCCTCTGTTCCTTCCAGAAAGGTCTTGGAAAGATTTTCTATTTCAACCAGACCTTCACCCGTCATTTCAAATGCTCCTATTTCACTGGTAGTCCCGAATCTGTTTTTTTGTGCCCTTATTATTCTTAACTCCCGGTTCCTTTCTCCTGTAAGATCCAAAACACAATCCACAAGGTGTTCAATTATTTTGGGTCCCGCCAGTTCTCCGCTTTTTGTGACGTGGGCAACGATAAAAACCGGAATACCGGTAACCTTGCCTATTCGCATAAGTTCATTTGCACATGCTCTCACCTGGGACACGCTTCCGGGCGAAGATTCCATCAGTGAGGTATACATGGTCTGGATAGAGTCTATGATCACAAAAACGGGTCCGAGCTCTTCAACAGAAGAACATATATTTTCTATATTTGTTTCTCCCATTATATAAAGAT
>JAAYYX010000031.1 GCA_012515135.1 Clostridiales bacterium
CCAGATCATCTGTTATCCTCATGGGCATTACCACAGGAGTCCTTGAACCCAGTCTTACTATTTCCACATGGTCTATCTTTCTCAGCTCTTTGATTATGTATTCCAAAGTGTCATCTGAAACACAAAGGCAGTCTCCTCCGGAAAGGAGGACGTCTCTTACCTGGGGGGTCCTTCTGATATAATCGATACATGCATTTATGTCTTCCATGCCTCTTTCACCGTCTTTTTCGCCGGCCAGTCTTCTTCTTGTGCAGTGACGACAGTACATGGAACACTGGTCCGTTATGAGGAACAGTACTCTGTCCGGATATCTGTGGGTCAGTCCAGGAGCCGGAGAATCTTCATCTTCGTGCAGAGGATCTGCCATGTCAGCCTCGTCATGATGCATCTCGGCCATAACAGGTACAGCCTGCATCCTTACCGGGCATCTGGGGTCGTCCGGATCCATCAAAGATGAGTAGTAGGGTGTTATGCCTACCCTGAAACCGTCCATGACCTTGCTGATATCTTCTTTTTCCTGATCTGTCAGGTTCACCACTTGTTCGATCTGTTCGATGGTGGTCAGTCTGTTTGCTATCTGCCAGTGCCAGTCATTCCACTGCTCATCGGTGACATCTTTAAAAAGCGGTATGTCTTTCCATTTTCTTGTTGCCATTTTATTTCTCCTTTTTTGTTCTGATTTGGCTTTTTTGTTTGGTTACTATTATTTTGTTTCAGTTTTGTTTTTTTTTGCTATTTTCTTTTTGTTGCTATTTTGTTTCAGCTTGGTTCTTATGCATAAAGTTTCTGGAACATTTCTCTCAAAGGCTTGCTTTCTCTAAGATCTTCCAGAGTCACGTCCGCATGCCCCTTGCAGTAGCCGTTTCCTACTATCATGGTAACATCTTTTCCTACTCCCTCTGCGCCAAGAGCAGCCTTTGTGAAGCTGGTGGCCATGGAGAAGAAGTAAACCACTCCGTCATCCTTACAGGCCAGGATGGATCCCATTTCAGTGTTTTCAATGTTTACAACGTTTATTACCACATCCGCCAGTTTCCCGTCTGTAAGTTCCATGATCTTGTCATATATGCCGACAGCATCCGTTGCATCAGATGCGAAATACTCATCAGCCAGATCAAGGCTCTTTGCCCTGTCAAGGGATTTCTGTGAATGGGCCGCACAAATGACCTTGCCCTTTGGCCCTGCCTGTTTCTTTGCTTCATAAAGACAAAGCATACCTGACTTGCCGCCTCCGCCGATGACAAGTACTGTATCTCCCTCGTGTACCAGTTTTCTTGTCTGAGCCGGTGCTCCCGCCACGTCCAGCGCGGAAAGTGCCAGTCCTTCGGGCATATCATCGGGAAGTTTTGCGTATATCCCGCTCTGGAAAAGTATTGCCTGTCCCTTTATATCCACCTGATCTATTTCAGGTCTTACTTCGTATATCTCCTCGATCACCAGGGGTGTCAGCGAAAGAGATACCAGCGTTGCGATTTTATCACCGGGTTTTATATCTCCCACATAATTTTCGCCTGTTTCTTTTACTGTCCCTATCAACATCCCGCCGGAACCTGTCCAGGGATTCTTGTGTTTGCCTGCTTTTTCAACGATGGCCTTCATGGTTTTTTTGATCTCTTCGATATCGCCGTTGGCTCTTCTTTCAATTTCGGTGAATGAAGCAGAATCGATATTCAGTGTCTGTACATCGATCAGAACTTCGTTGTCATAGATCTCCATATCGTTATCTATAACATCTGCCGGCTGCGGCAGTACTCCCTTTGGCGAAATGACTCTGTGTGTTCCGTATGGGCTACCTTTTTTCTGCATTTTTTTATCCTCCTTCTGTCCGGTCTGATGCCGGTTTATTAACAGTTTTTGTTTACTTTATAATATAGCAAAGAAC
>JAAYYX010000222.1 GCA_012515135.1 Clostridiales bacterium
AATGTCAATTGGCCATTTCGGGGGATCACTCTTGAGGTATTTTGATCGGTATCTGCTGCAAGTCAACAATGTCCTTTGGCTCTTCAACTTCTATGGCACTTTCAATGTCCTCGATTTCAGGCAGTTCCTTCAGTGTTGAAAAACCGAAATTCTTCAAAAAAGTATCTGTTGTTCCATAAAGGATAGGTCTTCCTATCCCTGATGATCTTCCCACTTCGTCTATAAGTTCTTTTTTTTGCAGTCCTTCCAGGACCCTGTCACATCTTATTCCCCTTATTGATTCTATTTCACCCCTTGTAACAGGCTGCTTGTATGCTATTATTGCCAGTACTTCCAGGGCCGACTGGCTCAGTTTTCTCTGTTTCGCCGGGGTACAAAGTCTTTCGATATATTCAAAATTATCGCTGTCGGTAACAAACTGGAATGTTTTATTTATTTCCCTTATCCTGATGCCTCTTTTTTGATCATCATATTCCTGCTGCAGTTCTTTAAAATATCCGTATGCCTCTTTTGCGTCTATATTGAATATTTCAGCAGCCAATTTCATATCAAGGGGCTCCCCCCAGGTGAACATCATAGATTCAAATGCTGATTTAATTGATCTTTTGCTTGTCATCCGGTTCCTCCTCTTTTCCGTCATCAAGATATGCCGTTGCATTTATTTTTATTTCTCCGAAAAGTGTTTTCTGTCTTGCCTCTATCCTGCGTTGTTTTATCATTTCGAGCATCGAGACAAAAGAAAGAGCTGTATCATATTTAGATCCAGTATCCGGCACCAGCTCTTTGAAGGTAAAAAGTTTTTCAGGCCATTTCAGGATAAGGTCCCTGATAAAATCCATCCTTACTTCTGTGGTTATCCTCTGTCTCTCATCTCTTTCGTAATTTCTTCTTATTTCATCCACTTTTTTCTTTCTTATGAGGAAATCATTGAATGCTTTTACGAACTGATTGATATTTAGTTTTAGGTATTCATCGGGTTCATTTGTGAAAAATGAAAGGTCTTCCTGGGGTTTATCCAGGATCCTTGAAGTATCCTCTTCTTTTCGGGCAAGTATTTCAGATGCATTTTTGAATTTTTTGTACTCAATAAGCTTTTGTACAAGTTCGGTCCTGGGATCCTCGCCAATACTGCCTTCCTCTTCGTCTATCTGTTTGGGGAGAAGCATTTTTGACTTTATATCTATCAGAGTAGCCGCCAGCACCATAAACTCCGATGCCGGCAGGACATCCATTTTCTCCATTTCTTCAATGTATTTGATGTACTGGGCTGTTATTTCAGACACCTTTATATCATATATGCTCATTCTGGCATTTTCAATAAGATATACAAGGAGATCGAAAGGCCCCTCGAAAATATTTATTTTGACTTTATAGCTCATTTATGCTCTCCTCAGTCTTTATGTGCACGACATAAATTATAATACAAAACCCCTGTCAAAACCATATTTATTTCAGGTCATGCCTGTTATAGTAAACAAGCCCTGTTATTACCGCTGCCGCACCTGCCATCTGCCATGGTGTTGGAACCTGTGACAGTACTATAAAAGCCAAAATCATGGCAGAGACGATTTCTCCGGTTTCTATGGCAGAAACATAAAGAGACGAAACGTATCCCAGGCTCCAGTTGAGCACCGCATGAGCGCCGAACTGACAAAGCAAAGTCATTACAACAAGCCATATATAATCCGACAGGGGATATCCGGCAAAGGGAGTTTTTGTCAATAGCATTCCCGCAGTGAAGCATGCCCAGCAGAAGAAAAAAACAAAAAATATATAAACTCCCGCATTCATTTTTTCTCTGACTATATTGCCTATACAAAAGTAAAGGCCCATGCATAAAGCCGCTCCGAACGCCATAAAATTGCCGAACACGTTACTGCCGGCAAAACTGTAGTCCATGCCGGCCACAAGGATACCTCCTGTCAATGCTATAAACAATCCTGCCATGGCCTTTGCAGGCGTTCGTTTTCTGAAAAAAACGAACATAAAAAGTATAACTACAAGCGGATGCAGACCTGCCAGTATTATTGCACTGGCTATTACGGTATTTTTCACCGCCACATACCAGCAGAAAAAATGTCCGAATAGAAACACACCCCCCAATGCACAGAGGATCAGCTGTTTTTTGTTTATATCAATAATATCTTTGCGGTGTTTGATCAATAGAGGAACGATGAAGAAAGGCAGACAGAAAGAAAGCCTGTAGAATCCTATTGTCATGGATCCTGCAGTGATCAGCTTCCCCAGTATCCCGGAGGTGGATCCGGATATCATTGCAAAAACAACGATGAGTTTGGCATTACGCTGAAACAGATTCATCTGTTTTCCCCTTCAGTCGATTTTTTTATTTCTTTTCTCTTCTGTGGCAGCTGGCACATTATTACCCCGCATATTATCATTGCAGCAGTAAATATTTTTATTATTTCCAATTGTTCTCCCAATATGATAACAGCAAGTATGATGGAAAATACAGGTACCACATTTATAAAAATATTTGTTCTTGAAGCTCCTATCTTTTTGAACGACACCTGTTGTATGAGATAGCCGATTACAGAAGCAAATATGCTCATATACAAAACGCCGGCCCATGCAGAGGCAGGTATGTCTCCAAAAAAAGTCCACGGCTTTTCCCATACAACAAAGGGTATAAGAAAAACGGTACAAACAAGAAAGCTGTAAAAAGTAAGAGCTGTCGAAGGTATGTCTTTAGCTTTTGCCCTGCTGAAAACGCTGTAAAAAGCAAAGCATATGATTGCTACAAACATCAGTATGTCACCTTTATTAAAGGATAATGTCATGAGAACACCAACATCTCCGCCGGTTATTGTAAGCACGACTCCCACAAAGGAGAGTATGACTCCCGCCGCCTGTCTTACGGGCACTTTAAGTGAAAGAAACAGAGCTGCCAGGATCATAGTTACCGAAGGATTCATGGCGGCGATTATTGATGAATTTATAGCAGTGGTGTATTTCAGGCTTGCGAAAAAAAACACATGATATCCGACCATGCCTACTATTCCGGTAAAAAGAAAAATCGGGACATGTTTTTTCTGCAGCCTGTA
>JAAYYX010000032.1 GCA_012515135.1 Clostridiales bacterium
AAATATGTATGCCGGTCACCGGCTGCAGCAAAAACGAAATAATCCGGCAAATGGGAAAAGCCATGACAGCAAAATGCGGTATGATAGAATGGAGGGCTGATCACTTTTGGGCAGGATATCCTTTTGGTGGAAAAAGGGATCACGAAATGATCCTTGATGTGCTGGATGTCATATGCAAAATGTCAAAAAATACAGAGGAAAAAAAATTTTCGGAAGGAGATATAATAGACAAGTCTGTTATATTTACTTTGCGCACAAAGGAAGAGGGAGGCAAAGCCGATCTGAGAAGAAGCGCATATATGGAACTTATAAGGGACGTGATACAAAAAAGCTCTGCGGATATGGTTGATATAGAACTTTTGGACGAAAACGGCACAGAAGACAGAGCCAGACTGGAGTTCATAGTAGATATGGCCCATGAAGAAGGCAAAAAAGTAATACTGTCAAATCACGACTTTGACAGAACTCCCGATATGGAAGTGATAACAGGCAGAATGGACTCAATGAAAGAACTGGGTGCAGACATAGTCAAGGTGGCTTACATGCCCTGTGATAGCCATGATGTGGATGTCCTTATGGATGCGGCCGAATGTATGAAGAAAAAAAATCCCGAAATGCTCCTGGTGGCCATATCCATGGGAGAAATCGGCAAGAGGACCAGGGAAGCGTCGGAAGCTTATGATCCGGCAATATTTTTTGTATCCGGGCCGGGAGGGCCATCGGCACCGGGACAGGATGAAATATAAAAAGAATAGAATTAATAAAAAGAGACCTTTCTTTAAAAGGTCTCTTTTGGTTTCCGATTTGAACTTTTAGCCTTCGATGGCTATATAGTTTTCTTTTTCGACTTTTTCAGGTACTTTTTTAGGTACAGAGATCTTGAGGATACCGTCTTCGAATTTTGCGTTTATGTCGGATTCTGTAACATTTTCTCCCACATAGAAGCTTCTTGAGCAGCTGCCCTCATATCTTTCTTTGCGGATATATCTGCCTTCCTGATCTTTTTCATCTTTGTCTGTGGTCCTGCTGGCGCTCACTGTCATATAACCGTCTTTTAGACTGGCTTTTACATCATCCTTTTTGAAACCCGGAAGGTCTATTTCCAGTAAATATCCATCCTCGTTTTCTTTTACATCTGTTTTCATTATGTCCCTGTTTTGATTACTGAAAAAATCGTTTGCTGAAGGGAAACCTCCCATCCAGTCTTCGAACAAATTATTAGATATCAATCTAGGCATCAACATAAGTCATCCCTCCTTTTTACTTTATTTTTGTGTTTTTGTTCTGGCAAAACAATAACACATTTTGTTAGCACTGTCAAGAGGTGAGTGCCAATTATTCTAAAAAATCCTTCCTTCCTTTCAAAAATAGCCTTTTTGACCCCGTTAAAAAGCGTGTTTTGTCACAAAAGTATGTTTGCGCAAGATAATGATTTGGTATATAATATTTCGGTATATGAATAGTATTGTAGAGATAAATAATTTAATATTCAGTTATTCGCGGGAAAGCGGAGATGAAACTACAGGGTGTATTTTTCAAAATGCCATAGACGGGGTGGATCTTACAATAAAAAAAGGCAGTTTTACTGCAATTATCGGCAGGAACGGATCCGGGAAATCAACATTGGCAAAAAACATCAATGCTCTGCTGCTTCCCAGTAGCGGAGTTGTTTATGTAAACGGCTATGATACCCGAGACCAGGATCATCTATGGGACATAAGACAAACCGCCGGAATGGTATTTCAAAATCCCGACAACCAGATCGTATCATCCATAGTTGAAGAGGATGTTGCTTTTGGTCCGGAGAATCTGGGGATATCTCCTTCAGAAATACGAAAAAGGGTGGAAGATTCGCTTGGTGCAGTCAATATGGGGGACTACAGAAAAAAACCGCCCCATCTTCTTTCGGGCGGCCAGAAACAGAGAATAGCCATCGCAGGAGTCGTGGCCATGAAGCCCCAATGCATAATTTTTGATGAACCGACAGCAATGCTGGATCCAAAAGGCCGGGGAGAAGTCATGGAAATAATAAGAGAATTGAACCGGGAAGGGATAACGGTAGTTCTGATCACCCATTTCATGGAAGAAGCGGCTCTGGCCGACAGGGTCATAATAATGGATGAGGGCAAGATCAAACTTGACGGCAGCCCCTCAAGTGTGTTTGCAAAAAGAGATGAATTGAAGTCAATGAGTCTGGATGTTCCCTTTATAGTTGAGCTGGTGCACCGTTTAAGACAAAAGGGAGTTGATATACCTGAAAATACAGTAAGCAGAAAAGATTTGGTGGAATATATATGTCGATCAGTGCACAGAAAATAAATCACATATACAGCAAAGGACTTGCAGATCAGACCGTGGCACTTAATGATGTCAGTTTTGACATAAATGACGGTGAGTTTGTGGGTATCATCGGACATACAGGCTCGGGGAAATCCACATTGTTGCAGCATTTGAACGGCCTTCTAAAACCCGATTCCGGCAGAATTTTTATAAACGGCAGGGACATAACGGAAAAAGGTGTTGACATGATGGAAGTCCGTCGTAGTACAGGACTTGTTTTTCAGTATCCGGAATATCAGCTTTTTGAAGAAACTGTAGAAAAAGATATAGCTTTCGGGCCTCTGAATCTGGGACTTTCTCAAGAAGAAGCAAAAGACCGTGCCGCCGAAGCCCTTGCTATGGTCGGTCTTGAGCCCTGTGAAGTGGCGCAAAAATCACCCTTTGACCTTTCGGGAGGAGAAAAACGAAGGATAGCCATAGCCGGCGTCATAGCTATGAAACCCAGGGTGCTCATTCTGGATGAACCAACTGCAGGGTTGGATCCCAAGGCTCACAAAGAAATACTGGACATGATAGAAGATATCCATAAAAATGAAAAAAACATTACCATACTGGTTTCCCACAAGATGGATGACATAGCCAGGCTTTGCGACAAAATACTGGTAATGGAAAAAGGCACCGTTGTCATGACGGGGACCCCCCAAGAAATATTCTCAAAGGGGGAAGAACTTCAGGCAATGGGGCTTGATCTTCCCGAAGCCGCACAGCTCATTCTGGAGCTTAAGAAAAGAGGAATAGAAAAAGACGAAACAGTTCTTACTATGGAGCAGGCTGAGAGGACATTACTGGAGGTGCTGGACAAATGTTGAGAGACATAACATTGGGACAGTATTATTCGGGGGAATCATGGATCCACAGACTGGATCCCAGAGTAAAGATCATAGCAACCCTTTTATTTATAGTTGAAATATTTATAATAAACAGTTTTGAGGGCTTTGCAACAGCCTTTGGTGCGCTCATTATAGTTATTGCCGCATCCAAGGTGCCGCTTAGATTTATAATGCGCGGGCTCAAACCCATATTTCTGATAATACTTTTCACTTTCATTGTCAATCTTTTTATCGTTGACGGTGAAATACTGGTGAAAATATGGATATTCACAATAACGAAGGAAGGTCTTTACAGGGCGGTATTCATGGCAGTAAGACTTATATTGTTGATAATAGGATCTTCGCTGCTTACACTTTGCACAAAACCCATGAGTCTGACAGATGGACTGGAAAGTCTTATGAAACCCTTCAAAATCATAGGAGTGCCGGCTCATGAACTGGCAATGATGATGACTATAGCCCTGCGTTTCATTCCCACACTCATAGAAGAAACTGACAAGATAATGAAAGCTCAACAGGCAAGGGGAGCCGATTTTGAGACAGGCAATATTTTTCGCCGGGCAAAGCATCTGATACCCATACTTGTCCCTCTTTTTATAAGCGCTTTCCGGATAGCTCAGGATATGGCCATGGCCATGGAGGCCAGATGTTATCACGGCGGAGACAACAGGACAAAAATGAATGGTATGAAATTTGCCAAACGAGACGCCTTTGCCGCTTTGCTAATGTTGCTTTTCCTGGCAGTGATCATATTGGGAAGAGTGTTTCTATGAAAACAAAGTATCTTATACAGGCGGGCCTTATAGCAGCATTATATGCTGCACTTACAGTATTACTGGGAGCCATAAGCTACGGACCCGTTCAGCTGAGAGTAGCTGAAGCAATGACGGTTTTGCCGGCTTTGACGCCGGCGGCGGTACCCGGACTTTTTGCCGGCTGTCTTATAAGCAATATGCTGGGACCCTACGGAGCCCTTGATATGATCACAGGAAGCCTGGCTACACTGACGGCGGCTTTTTGCTCATATAAGCTTTCGAATAAACCTCTTCTGGTGCCGCTGCCACCGGTCATTATAAACGGAATAGTCATAGGGTCAATGCTTTATTATGTTTACGGAGTGCCCTTCAGTCTGGCAGCATGTATAGGCTGGGTGGCACTGGGACAGTTCATATCATGTTATATAGTGGGATATCCTTTGCTGCTGGTGTTCCGTAAACATAAAAATATTTTTGAATGATAAATAAAGAGAAAAAATGAGACAGAGAAAACTGAAAAACCTTGATGAAAGGCTGGAACATTTCAAAAACTGGATAGTCAATGA
>JAAYYX010000033.1 GCA_012515135.1 Clostridiales bacterium
ACAGCTTATGGGTGTCAAGAGTACGACTTCCACACCTTTTTCTTTGGCTTTCTCTGCCAAATCGGCTATATTTTTCATGGCCCCTTCGGGAGTTTCAGTTTTAAAAATAAAATCATTTGTGCCCGTCAGTATGATGACCTTTTCGGGTGCGTGGGAAATCACGTCCCTGTCAAACCTTTCTGCCAGCATGGCTGTGGTTTCACCGTTGATGCCCTTGTTTATAACTTTCCAGCCGGTCAACTCCCTTAGTACCGAAGGAAAACTGCAGCTTCTGCGGTGAGGGAATCCGTTAACTATACTGTTACCTGCACATACAACTTTCATGTTTACCTCCATGCTTCTTGTGATATAATATATTATACTGATTTTTGATGCATATGAAAGGGAAAAACATGAAGCACACTTATATCCCAAGGGGCGTCTGCCCGACGAAACTTGAATTCGAACTGGAAGGCGATGTTGTCAAAAATATAAATTTCTCCGGCGGATGCAACGGTAACCTTAAGGCCATGAGTTCTTTGCTTGACGGCATGACCGTCAAAGAGATCACCGAAAGGCTCGACGGTAATACCTGCGGCATGAAGTCAACATCCTGTGCCGATCAGCTGGCCATTGCCTTAAATAAAGCTCTTTCCGAAAACCGGGAAAAATAGTATAAATGGGTAAATTTCTTATAAGAAAATTCATAAAAAACTACGAAGATGTAAAGGATCCGAAAGTCAGGCAGACCTACGGCAAATTTGCCGGCATAGTAGGTATAGTTTCCAACCTTCTTCTTTGCGTGATGAAAATAATAATAGGACTTGTTTCTTCCAGTATAGCCATCATCGCAGACGGAGTGAATAACCTTACGGATGCTTCATCTTCCATAATAACTCTTGTGGGATTCAAAATGGCTTCCCAGCCCGAAGACAAGGATCACCCCTACGGACATGCCCGTATAGAGTATCTCACAGGACTTTTTATTTCCATACTCATTATAATAGTGGGTCTTTTTCTTTTGAGGTCCTCTGTATATAAGATCATTGACCCCCAAATGCTTTCTTTTGACTATATCACCATAATAGTTCTGCTTCTGGCCATAGCCATCAAGCTATGGCAGACTTTTTTCAATATGTATGTGGGCAAAAAAATCGATTCCATGACTTTGATCGCCACGGGGACAGACAGCAGAAACGATGTGATCGCCACCAGCGCTGTGCTTATGGGCGTAATAATAACAAAATTTACAGGGCTTCAACTGGACGGATGGCTTGGATCCCTTGTTGCACTTTTTATTATCTGGTCCGGTATAACCCTCATAAAAGAAACTTCAAGCCCGCTGCTGGGGGAAGCCCCTGATGAGGACATGGTGAGCGAGATCGAAAAAATGGCTTCTGCTCCCGGGGGAGTGATGGGTATCCATGATCTTGTGGTCCATAACTACGGTCCCGGCAAAGTCTTTGCTTCGATACATATAGAAGTCGATGCCGATGAAGATATAATGAAAAGCCATGATATGGTGGATAACATAGAGCGGGAGATCGGCCAAACCCTGGGAATACATTGCGTGGTCCATATGGATCCAATAAAAAGAAACGATCCTGCAGTAAAAAAAGTTGCGCCTGTAATAACCGAAACAATAAAATCTTTTCACGGAGTCAAAGGTATGCATGACCTTCGCGTTGTCCCCGGTCCTACCCATACAAACATAATTTTTGACCTGGTGCTGGATCATGAGTGCAAGACAGAAGAAAAAGAAATCAAAGAAAAGGTGCAGGATGAGCTTCAGAAAATAGATCCGGGTTACTTTGTAGTTATTACTTTTGACCGTTCATATACTCAAAACAGTATATGACGGCCGGCATTATAAGTATTATGGATAGATCTTATGGACAGCAATTTTATAAATGAAAATATCGGGCAGAAAGAAATAACAAAAAAACAAAATCTGCTGACCCCGGAGGGGCGTCTTTCCGCTCCCGGCTATTCCAGGCGCCATCTGCAGGTATATAACCGCAGCCACATCAAGGCTTCCGGAAGAAGGATCAAGGAGTGGGATTATTACTATATAGGGAATGACAGATACGGCATAGCTCTGACTGTGGCAGACAACTCTTATATGGGTCTGGACAGCATATCTCTGCTGGATTTCTCAAAGCCCTGGCAGCATACAAAAAGCCCCATGCAGCCCTTTACTTTCGGTAAAAAGAAAATGCCATCTTCCACCCTTGAGGGCAACGTCAAAACTAAAGGCAAGAATCATTTTATTTGCTTTGAACACCGGGAAGGCAGCAGGCATTTAACATTTTATATGGATGACTTCTATAAAGGAAAGCCTATAGAAGGAGAATTGACTCTTAAATGTCCCGATATGGATTCCATGGTCATAGCAACTCCCTTCAAAGAAGATAAGCTTGCATTTTACTATAACGAAAAAATAAACTGTATGCCCGCTTCGGGCATAGTGAGATTTGACGGACGGGATCTTCATTTTGATCCCTCGGATTCTTTCGGCGTCCTGGACTGGGGGCGGGGAGTCTGGACATACAAAAATACCTGGTTCTGGGGAAGTGCATCAGGCCTTTATGAGGGCAGTCCTTTCGGCTTCAATATTGGATACGGCTTTGGCGACACCGGGGCCGCCAGTGAAAATATGATCTTTTATAAAAACAAAGGCCATAAAATATCCCGGGTCAAGTTCAATATCCCCGGCAGACCCGGTATCAAACAGTCGGATGATAAAATGGGCGGAGAAGATTTTCTTTCTCCGTGGAATTTCACCTCCGACGACGGGCGCTTCGAGATGGACTTTATCCCTGTCATAGACAGGCGTTCCCGCACGGATCTGGGTCTTATCTGTTCGGATCAGCATCAGGTGTTCGGCAGGTTTTCCGGTAAAACCGTTCTTGACGATGGCACTTTGATTACAATAAAAAACCTTCCCGGCTTTGCCGAAAAGGTTTTCAATAAATGGTGAGTTTTTATTCGATTTTTGTTCCGCATTCTCCGCAGAACTTGGCTCCGGGTTCCAATTCTTTGCCACATCCGGGGCATTTTGTTACTTTTGGTCCGTCCATCTTGGCTCCGCACTGATTGCAGAATCTTACCCCTTGAGCATTTTCGGCTCCGCAGGCCGGACATTTATTCAGTTCAAGGGATGCTCCGCAGTTGTTGCAGAATTTGCCGCTGCCGGCAGGTTTCCCGCAGGAAGGACATGTTGTAGTGGTACTTTTCAGTTCACCTTCCCATATTGTTGCTTCAGCTGCCTTTTCGTCTATATTCCTTTTGATGGCATCCGCTTTGGCTTTTGCCGCATATATTTCAGTTCTCGGAGCGCAGTCTACGCACATTCCTTCATCTTCATTCCAATCTACATCACATACCCATTTCTGGCAGGCATGGCACCTGTGAAAATGCTGCTGGGCTTCATTTTGTGCTCTGTTGAATGCATTTTCGTATTCTTTTCGCCATTCCGGGCTTCTTTCTTCAAATCTCTCAGCCATCACATCTCCGGCTCTTTCAGCTGCCCACCCGGTATTATAGCCTACTCCGCCCATGAGACTGCCAAGTATCCCTGCTCCTCTGGCCACTCCCTGTATCTTCTGTTTTTTATCATATGTTTCTGATTCTATAAAACTGCTTTTGTATCCATCGCCGCATATATCACAATAAAATGTAAACTGAAAGCCGGCTTCGGTGGAATTATCATCATAATTCCTTGTAAATGCTTTCATCATCTTGTTAGTCTCCTTCCAAATCAATCATCCTGCTTTTTTCTTTTGAAAAATCCTTTTTTTTCGGTCTCCGGTATAAGGCTTTTGCCGCAGGCAGTACATTTGACCAGATCAAAAAACTGTTCTGCCCTGCACCTTCTGTTTCCGCATATTTTCATCAGGCTTTTGCCGCAAACCTCACATTTTTCCTGCACAAAAGTAAGTTCCCCGCAGTGCGGGCAGGTCACATAAAGGTCCCTTCCGCAGCTTGAACAACGCTTCTGCTCTTTTTCTATGCTTTGACCGCAGGAGGGACAGCTGTAACCGAAGGGGCTGTTGCTGCCGCATTTCGGGCAGAAATTGCTGCTGCGTTCTATAAATGTCCCGCAGTGTATGCAGGGCTGCTTATATGTAGCCATATCTAT
>JAAYYX010000034.1 GCA_012515135.1 Clostridiales bacterium
AAAGGGATGTATTGCCGGCGGCAGAAATTATCTGCACATAAATGCCAACGGTGACATAGAGCCATGTGCTTTCATCCACTATTCAGATTCCAATATAAGAGAAAAAACATTGCTGGAAGCATATCAGGCTCCCCTGTTCATGCAGTATCACGATAATCAGCCCTTCAATGATAATATGCTGATGCCCTGTCCTGTACTTGATAACACAGGTAAGCTGGCGGAAATGGTGCATGCCTGCGGAGCACACTCTACGGACCTTAAGAGTCCGGAAAACGTGGACGAATACTGTGAAAAATGCAGATCTGCAGCAGAAAAATGGAAACCTGTGGCGGATCGCATATGGCATGAAAGCCATGATCAGAATAATATGTAATGACTAAAAATATAAAAGGAGCTGACTGTAAAAGTCAGTTCCTTTTATATTTTTAATGTCCTTTATACTCCTATGTCCTTCATATCCTTCGCATAATATCCCATAGAGGTACAATGATAAAATGAGGGGTTATTTTTGAGAATATCCTCATTATCGTAGCCACAGGTCCCGGAGTCGATACCCAAAGATTGAACCTGCTGTCACGAAGGGCCCATCTCACCACAAAAGGAGGCTTTGAATAAAAAGGAAAGTGTTTTACTGCACGTTCATCTGTCTTTTTGATGCCTGTTATGAATTCGGTTTCGCGTATCCAAAATGGGCATACAGCCGTCACATTTATTCCGTATCTTATAAGTTCATAATGGAGAGCTTTTGCATGGCTCATCAGAAATGCTTTTGATGCGGCATATGTATTCAGACCTGTCAGCGGCTGGAAAGCCGCCACAGAACATATCTGAAGTATCCTGCTCTTTTTTTTCATATATGGAAGAGCTGCATCTGTCAATGAAACAGATGCGCGGCAGTTCAGATCTATGATGCCTTCATCTTCTTTCCTTGATATATCTTCGTTTTTTCCCATTCTGCCGAATCCTGCCGCATTTACAAGGATCTTTATTGTGGGATTTTCGGATGTAAAAAGTTTTTCGAGAGAATCAAAACTTTCTTTTTTGGTCAGATCAAGGGGGATGGCTCTTACAGTACATTCAGCAATATCACTCAGTTCTTCAAGTCTTTCTATTCTGCGTGCCACAGCCCATATTTCATCAGGTGCCTCCTTTTTTTGGCTTATCTGTCTCACAAACTCTCTTCCCAGCCCGCTGGAAGCCCCGGTCACAATTGCTATATCCATTTTCACCCTCTTTTCTTTAAGATATCAACTATATCAGGAAATACTATTTATAATGATCTCCCGCATCCTCAAGAGATAAAGGTGTGTATTCTTTTTGGGTCTTTATACTTTTTCCGTCTGTTATAAACCTTATGTCCCCGTCCTTGGATGTCATGTAAACATTCGGAGTAAGAGATAGGACCGCATCAAGAGTCTCATAATGGGGATGACCGTAAACATTGTCCTTCCCTGCACTTATAACGAAGTATTCGGGCATCAATTCGTAAATAAGACTGTTTGATGTTCCGGACCCGTGATGTCCCGCCACCACTATGTCCGTTTGACCGAAAACGCCCTGAAAACAAGCTTCTGCCTTTTCTTCTGCATCCCCTGTGATCAAAATACTTGTATCCATGTATGATATATGACAAATCACACTGTTGTTATTTGTATTGCTTTCGTTATCAGTGGCATCACATATTGTCATAGCCGCATTTTCACCTATCTCTATCACCTGATCCTCATCATTGGTAAAAATGCCTTCTTTTTCTGCCATACTTTGGAATTCCTGATAGGTCTTTGATGTGCCTTTATCTCCGTATATGGTGCGGCTTACATCATATTCCCGGTATATATGTATCAACCCTCCGCAATGGTCTGCATGGGAATGGGTACATATGACATTCTCTATCCGCCCGTTTACATGAGGCCTTATTTTTTCGGCTATTTTTTGCCCGTCCCATTTATTCCCGCCGTCTATAAGTATTTCATAATCTTCAAAATCTATAAAAACGCTTTCTCCCTGACCCACATCAAGGATATCAATGGTCATATCCCCTTTCGGAGTTTCATTTTTGAAAGCCTTACCGGCCCCTTGCTTTTCCCATATAACAGCAGTTTTAGCTTCTTCGGTTATTTTTTCGATTTTTTTTATATTATCCGGACCGCAGGCTGTGAAAGTCATCAGAACGATGACGATCAAAACAGATAAAAGCGATTTTTTATTCATCATCGATCTCTTCTATAAGTATTTTCTGTCCGCCTTCCCAAAGAACCTTTTTGCCGAACTCTTCCAGTCTTTCTATTCCTTCTTTTATTGTCATAAAATGATTCCCTGCCAACTGACCGTACTGACTGGCGAAACAGCACCTTCCGTATGAGAGGATCATTTCCATTTCACTTATACCGCCGGGATAAAGGAGAAATTCACCTTTTGCCGGATGTGATATGTGGTTTTCATAGCAAAGTCCTGTACGCATTTCTCCATAAGGTATCCATATGCCCTCACCACTCCACCTGACATGTATGAACTTGCTCTT
>JAAYYX010000223.1 GCA_012515135.1 Clostridiales bacterium
AGTCTTGCTGTATTCCTCCGGCACTTTGCCATTTTTGAAGGAATCTATATAGCTGGCAGCAGCATACCAGACTTTTACTTCTTCACCCCCGTCTTTGATGATATGTTCCTCATAGTTTTTTATCTTCTTTCCGTTCTTGTCTTTGGGCATCACCGAAAGAAGACCATGAGATTTTTTGTCCACAAGCCCCAGCATCTGGCATGAATAAAGATCTGTAACTACTCTGTAAAGTCTTCCTTTTTCGATTTTCTGTTTTTTGCCGTCTTCTGTATACAGTTCTATATCCGTTGCTCTGTTCATTATTATCCTGTGCTTATTAACAGAATAACTGACTCCGGCAAAATGAAGTATAGTTCCATCCTCCGCATCGGAAGCAGAAGCATCGACTTCCACCAGTGATTTCAGTTCTTTGCCTGTAAGGTAAACACTGACAAGAGGATATCCGGGAGTACCGTCGGCCCCCATGCCCACAGCACTGAGCGCAAAAGCATCCGCGGTGGTTATATCTCCCTTTTCAAGAGATGCTCTTACTATGCCGCTGGGAAGCACTGCCACATCTATTTTCTCATAGTCCTCCCCCTCAGCTTCTTTGACGGCATATATATAAGAATCTGTCATCAGATCCGCCAGAGTGTCTTCTCCGTAATTGTTTACAAATTCATCGATGGATGAAAAATCATATTCGTTTTCTGCCAGGACTTCATCATAGGCGAGCCCGTAATCGGCCAGATATCCGTAGTTGACCAGGCTCTTGTAACTGTCGACCAGCGTTTTGATGCTGTAGTCCTCTTCCACATTTGAATTGAGAGAATTCAATCTGTAGCTGTCCACATCGTATGTGTTACCTGTTTTTTTGAGAACTATATGCCCCAGGTTCTCGGCATTCATGCCTGCGGCCACAATAACTGTATCGCCTTCCCTGATGGGGGTTTCCGTAGCTTCATGGCTGTGCCCGCTTATGATAAGATCAATACCTTCTACTTCTTTTGCCAGCTCTATATCTTCGCTGTCCTTCCCAAGGCTCTCATAATATCCGCCGTGAGAAAGACAGACTATCATGTCGGCTTCACCGTTTCTTTTTATTTCATTTACTATTTCCTTGGCTCTGCTGATCCTGTCTTTCCACTTGACACCGCTTTCGGGCATCATGCTTATGGAGTCATCTCCCATGATCCCGAATACCGCCACGCTTATTCCCTGCTTTTGGATCACCGTATAGTCCTGGGCTCCGTATTTATCCATGGCATTTTTCAGTTTTTGCCCGTCTTCTTTTGTCTTCTTGCCGGCAAGTGTTTTGTCCCAGTCTATATTTGCCGAAACCAGAGCCGGCATGCTTTGTCTTTGTGTGGTGACGGTGCTGTAGGTATATGTTTCCGGGTCATATATGCTTTTTGTCTCCGTTATTGTCTCCACATTTGCTGATGCTTTTTTCAGCATGGCAGCAAGACCTTTGGCTCCGTAGTCAAACTCGTGATTGCCCAAGGTCGTTGCATCATATCCCAGTTCTCCCATCATGATCAGTTCTGAAGCATCGCTTTGGAATATGGTCTGGAAGGGTGTTCCCATAGAAAAATCACCCGCATCAAAGAAAAATGATTCCGGGTATTTTTCGTTTAATTCATCAGCTTTTGTTTTCAGTCGTGCAAATCCGCCCTGCCCTTTATGTTCGTCAAGATGGGAATGCATATCTCCTGTGAACATTATCGATATTCTGTTTTTTTCATTGCCTGTTTGCTCATCCGGCGCAGCCACTGCACCGGAGGGCAGTGATAAACAGAAAGCAAGAACGACTGCCGTTAATGCAGTCACCAACCTTTTCATCTATCCACCTCTTTGATATACCCTATAAATATTTCTGCGAGTTCCGGATCAAACTGTGAACCGGAACATCTTTTTATCTCTTCTATTGCCTCTTCCTTGGACATACTTTTTTTGTAGGGCCTGTAGCCTGTCATGGCATCATAAGCATCTGCTATACATATTATCCTGCCGTAGTAAGGTATGTCCTGCTCGCTTATTTGCCTGGGATACCCTTTGCCGTCGAACCTTTCATGATGAGAAAGTATGGCCTCTGCCAGATGGGCAAATTCATTGGTGCCCCGAAGCAGCTGGTATCCCTTTTCGGGGTGTTTTTTTATTTCTTCATATTCCTCATCTGTCAAAGGTGTCTCTTTATCAAGGATCTCTTTCCTGACCCCTATCTTGCCTATATCATGCAGAAGAGCCGCCACATTGAGGTCCGCTTTTTCTTTGTTGCTGAATCCCAGCATGTCCGCCATTCCTCCGCAAAGGAATGCGACTCTTTCGCTGTGTTCCTTTTCTCTGGAAGTCTTTTCATTAAGGTTTCTTACTATTTCCCTTATGGTCCTGCCTCTCATCCTGCGGCTTTCTTCCAGTTTGTTCCGGTACATTTTGTATTCTGCGGTTTTATATATATTCTTCATGGTCTGTTCAGGCTTTATCTTGGTTCCCCGGCCAATGGAAACAGAACATACTATTGTTTCATCTATTTTGTCCCCGGCTATCTGGGCAATAAGCTCCGATGCCACCAGCGTGCCCTCCTCTTCTGTGAAGCCGGGAAGAATCATAACAAATTCATCCCC
>JAAYYX010000035.1 GCA_012515135.1 Clostridiales bacterium
TACTTTTCTCCTAAAGGGAAAACGATACATAAAAAGGGTGTAAAACCTGAATATTTTATAAAAGACAACGATTCGGAAGAAACGGATATACAGCTTGATAAAGCCCTTGATTTATTGAGATAAAATGCTATAATTACTGTAAAGTATTAAAGCGACTCAGTGAAAGGAGCAGGCAAATGGCTTACGATTCAAAATTCAAACGGGATGATATCGATGAATTGTTCAGAGCGGTACTTACACTTGAGGATGAAGAAGACTGCTATCGTTTCTTTGAAGACATCTGCACAATAAACGAAATACATTCCATCGCGCAGAGACTTCATGTGGCAAAACTTCTCGACGAGAAAAAAACATACAGCGAGATAGAGGAGATGACAGGCGCATCCACAGCCACTATAAGCAGGATAAACAAGTGCCTTGTGTACGGTGCCGACGGATACAAAAGAGTACTTTCAAGACTTTAAGAAAATAAGCATATATAAAACAAAAAAAGATCCGGATAAAACCTTTGTCCGGTTCTTATTATGTGTGGGAAAAGTGTTTTTTCAATGAATTTCGCGGGAAGCTATTGTAATGAAAAGAACATATATTTACAATGTAAGAGATAGTTTTGTGGTTGCAGAAATAAATAGACGAAAAGGAGAGCAGATGATCCATAGGACAAGAAAAAAGAAAAACATCCTCATAATTTTTGTGCTGGTGCTCTCTTTGTTTGCACCGGTATTTTTTTGTCCCGAAACTGCAGATGCAGCAGTAAAAATCACAAAAGTGACTTTTTCAAATGTGGGGTCTAAACACACGTTGAAAAAAGGCGAGAAGAAAAAGATAAAAATAAAATTCAGCCCTTCGGATGCCAGCAGCAAAAAATTGAAATGGAGATCCAGCAAACCTTCAGTTGTTTATGTATCCTCAAAGGGGACCATAAAAGCAAAAAAGAAAGGCACCGCCACAATAACAGCCACCGCAAAGGACGGATCCAAAAAAAAGGACTCCGTTAAAATAACAGTGGGGAAGAAGGTGAAAAAAGTGGCATGGAAAAACGCTTCTTCAAAAAAAAACATTTACAAAGGAAAGAGTTTTGATTTCAATTCAAAATGTACACCTTCGTCTGCCTCAAACCGGTCAGTGAAATATGAAACAAGCAACAAAAGCATTGCAACAGTAACATCAAAGGGCATAGTAAAGGGCAAGAAGAACGGCACGACAACCATAAAAGCCACCACCACAGACGGCACCAAAAAAACCGTTTCCTGTAAAGTCACGGTAAAGACCCGGGTAACATCAGTGAAGCTTTCTTCGGGCAATCTTTATGACCTTGCAAATAACGGAGGAATAGATGCCGCGGGAAAAACGAAATTTTCATATACTGCTTACCCATCATCCGCCAGCAGCAAATCAGTCAAATGGACTTCATCAAACACTGCTGTGGCATCGGTGGACAGCAAAGGCTATGTGACAGCGGAAGGTCCCGGCAGTGCCAAGATAACCGTAAAAGCAAAGGATGGATCCGGCAAGTATTCATCGAAGACTGTTACAGTACGTAACATAGACAAAAACAGTGAAGTTGTTTTTGTGGCACACAGAGGATATAGAGGACTCGCTCCCGAAAACAGCATTCCGGCATTCCAGCTGGCAGTCAGTAACGGATTTGAAGCTGTTGAAACAGATGTGTGGGAAAACAAAAACGGGAATATCGTTCTTTTTCATGATGAATATCTGGGAAGGATGTGTTCTGCCACATCAAAAAGAATAAAGGATCTTGCGGATTCTGAAATAGAACAGTATCCCCTTACGGCAGGGGTCAATATAGGCAATTATGATAATCTGATTATACCGGGCTTTCAAGGATTCCTTGATAATATAGGAACAAAACCAGCGGTGATCGAAATAAAAGATACTGACATCACAAACTTCTCTGATGACAATTATGACAATATTGATGAAATAATAGATGCGGTCGTAGGCAGAGAAGGCTCTATGGTGATCAGTTTTTACAGAGATGTACTGCAAAAAGTAAAGGAGAGAGCCGTGGAAAGGAATGTAGAAGTTACTGCTATGCTTCTTATGTCCGATTCGGAAAGGACCACAGATCAAAATATATATTCAGTAAAAGACGGGGTGGACAAATGCAAAAAAGTTGAAGATGACGAATTTGATATAGACATCATATCAGTAAGATATGATATGATAGAGGCAGAGGATGTGACATATGCCCATGAGAATGATGTAAAGGTTGGTGTCTGGACAGTAAACGATGCAGGGGCCGCCGTGAAAATGATGGGATGGGGCGTTGATTACATTACTTCAGACTGTAAATTATTTTATAACTGACCGGTTGCGAAATAAAAGGGCGAAGGGAAAATGAGAAAAAAACTCAGGCTGACCATTGTGTTCCTGCTCATAGTTGCTGTTTCGGCAGGCTGCGGAGCAACAGGGCCGGGTTCGGCGGGTATACAAAAAAACAAGATGACAGCAAAAGCTGAGGTGGATAAAAAAAGCACCGCGGCTGTTTTTGATTTGGCAAAAGAAGATCCTCAAAAAGGAGCAGAAGCCCTTAATGCTATAGAGGATAAAGCGACATATGAGGAAGCCCTCAGGGATATCCTTGATCATTATTACAAAAAAGAAGCAGAGAAAGATATAGAAACTTTCACTGCCAAAGCTGATAAAAGATCCAAAACAATAGTAACCAATTATGAGGAAGCGGCAGAGGAAAGAGAAAATGCAGAAGATCTTGATTATGATGTGGATGAGCTACTTGTGGTTTTTGAGAGCAGCGTTTCAGACAGCACTATCCAAAACACGGTAGAAGACGAAAGATGTCAATTGCAGAATATTTCCCGGATAGCCAATTACCGAAAAATGGCTTCCGTTGAAAAATCCCTTGAATATACTGTGAGCAAAGCAGGTGGAAATTTCAGTTCCATGTCAGGTGTTGCCTATGCTCAGCCCAACTACAAGTACACCATTGCCGACGAAGAAAATACAGATGAAAGCACTGAAACCTTGAAAGACCCGGAAAACGTCCCCATAGAAAAACAGACAACAGATGAAACGAATGCTCTTGATCTAAACAAAGAAAACCCGGAAACCGAAGACCCCGTTCTGGAAAAAAGTACAGAAAAGGGCATCAGGCCTTCAACAGATAGCCTGTCAGAGGATCCCTTATATCCGGGTCAATGGTTTATAGAAAATATTGGTGCGAACCTGGCCTGGGCCAGATTAACGGACCCTGAAATCACAGCTACGCCGAGAATAAAAGTCGCCGTCATAGATACCGGAGTTGATGCTGGCCATCCGGATCTGGCTGGAGTTATAAATATTAATGATTCGGTTGTAATAAGAAATGGAAGTGAGACAGGAAATGGAATAACTGACAGTGATAGTGAAGATAGTCACGGAACCCATGTGTGCGGTATAATCGCCGCGAGATATGGAAATGCAGATGGTAAAATGGGTGTGGCAGCTGTTTCGGCATCAAATGATACAGTGGAGATCATAGCCATAGACGCCTATGATGATAGAGGGTTTTATTCTGAAGATTTGGTAGCAGCAATAGTATATGCCCAGGATAAAGAAGTAAGACTAATCAATATGAGCCTTACCGGGCCTGGAAAAGACCAGGCACTGGAAGAACAAATTGAGGAAGCTTATAATAATAATATCCTTTGCATATGCGCAGCAGGAAATGAGCACACCGATGCCACGAGAAGGCCTTCAGATGTGGAAGAGACAATAAGCGTTATGGCTTCAAGTGGCACCGCCACTCCCGGGAGCGGTTCCATAGATCACGTATATTCAAACTACGGATATGAAAAAGATATACTAGCTCCCGGCACGAACATTTCGAGCACAATAGCCTATAGTAATAATGAAGCTGATGATGATTATGAATCATATGACGGCACATCCATGGCAGCGCCGGTTGTAACAGCCGTTGCGGCAATGGTTTTATCTGCAAACAGCAGTCTTAGCCCCAGACAAATAAAAAACATTCTTTATTCCACAGCCACAGGTAATGATTCATTTGACA
>JAAYYX010000224.1 GCA_012515135.1 Clostridiales bacterium
AAAAAAGCGGCCGGAGCAGGATGCCGGAAGGGCCGCTTTTTTCATCATACTAATATGTTATTTCTTTTCTCTTTTTTCAAGTTCCTTTTCCATTTCATCATATCCCTTTTCGTAGGCCATAAGGTTTATTCCTGCTATACTGGCAGAAAAATTGTCCATGACCTCCTCCTCGACAGCGGGATAATGAAGTTTGGGCATAAGCTTCGTAAGTGCACCCAGCATCACCATATTGATGACAAAGGGTTTTCCCATTTCTTCGGCTATGGCCGTGGCGGGTATCCTGTAATGATCCGGATCGTCAGATTCGACCAGCGTACTGTTGATGAGCACCATGGCACCTTTTTTTATAGTGTCTTTGTACTTGTTGAAGCCCACCTGATTAAAGGCTATAAACACATCTGCCTTGTCAACCTTCATATAGTCTATGTAATCATCTGAGATCACGACTTCTGCTTTGCAGGCTCCGCCCCGGGCTTCAGGTCCGTAACTCTGAGTCTGAGAAATATTATAGTCTTCTCCCAGTCCATATGCTTTGGCCAAAAGCACAGAAGCAAGTATGACTCCCTGTCCTCCAGCACCTGCGAAACGTACATTTATTCTCATTTTTCTTTTTCCTCTTCTGTCTTTCTTACACTGATTGCCCCATCAGGGCACAGTCTTTCACACATACCGCAAAACAAACATGCGTCCCGGTTGACCGCTTCGGGCATATTCGTGCCGTAATCATTACGTTTCTTGGAGCGTACAAATATTTTTTTGGGACATATGGAAAGACATATGTCACATCCTTTGCAGCAGGCTTTGTCTATGGTTATATCAGCCATTGCTTTGCCCTTTCTTTATGTTTTTTTCTTCGAGTTTCTGTAAAACCTTATCAGTATATTCTTTACGTGAGGTGTCATGCTTGATCCTGCCTATCCTTACCTTGCCTTCGGGGATCTCCATGCCCTCCTTGTATATGTAGGTCATCTCTTTATATCTTGCCATCATGGCCACCGGACTTTTTTCTCCGAAAATATTGTTTCCGGCCTGAACGGGACATTGTGTAAGTACCTCTATAAAGGAGAACCCCTTATGTTCTATCCCTTCTGCAATGGCTTTTTCCAGTTGCAGCGGATGGGCTGTAGTCCATCTGGCAACATAAGTTCCTCCGGCGGCGGCCACAAGGCTGCACCCGTCTATGGGCTCGTCGTAACTGCCGAAGGGAGATGTCTTTGTGACTGCGCCCTCCGGTGTGGCGGGGGACTTCTGACCGCCTGTCATGCCGTAGATATAATTGTTTATTTCTATCACCGTGAGATCTATGTTTCTTGATGCCGCATGTATCAGATGGTTCCCGCCTATTGCAAGGCAGTCTCCGTCTCCTGTGAAAATCAGGATCTTTTTGTCAGGTCTGGCCAGTTTCAGCCCTTCGGCAAAGGGAAGCGCTCTTCCGTGCATGGTATGCATGACATCCATTTTGAAGTAACAGGGTATCCAGGAAGAGCATCCTATACCGCTCACACATGCCAGTTCATCTTTTATGCCCAACTTCTCAAAGGCTTTTATGGCGGCAAATTGAACTATTCCGTTGCCGCATCCGGGACAGAAAAGTGTTGGCAGTGATTCTTTCTTGATATATTTTTCATATAGTTCGTTCACTTGCACCAAACCTCCTCAAGTATCCTGTCCAGAAGTTCATTGGGGGAATGTATCTCTCCTCCGCACTTGGGCATGGATATTACCGTTTTGTCCCAAAGGGCTCTTTTGACTTCCCTACAGTATTTTCCTATATTCATTTCGGGCACTATGACCATATCCACATTTCTTGCCAGTTCCTGTATCTTTTCTTCGGGAAATGGCCAGACTGTGTTTACCTTGATGAGTCCGACTTTCAAATGGCTGTAATCTGTTTGTATGGTGGCAGGAACCCCTCTGACAAACAGATCCTTTACTATACGGAATTTTGCTTTTATCCTGTCGTCCTTTATGCCTCTTGCAAGTTTAATGGCGTTCATGGCAGATCTTGCAACGGATCCGTAGGCAAGGATGGCCACTTCCGCATCCTCCATGCAAAAAGCTTCCACATCTGCGATCTCTTTTATGTTATCAGTGATCTTTGAGCATATTTTATTTATGAACTCCCCGCTTTTGGGGGCGATATGTCCTATCCTTCTGCCAAGTTCATCATGGAGCTGTCCCTCGACCATGGAGTTTGCCCCTTGGAAAAAATCTTCTGTGGGTGAAGACGCATAGACCCGGGTCTGCTCACCTGTGTCTTTTGGCAGGGGCTTCATTGTGATCTTTTCTCTCATGTGTCCCACAACTTCATCGGAAAGCAGTATGACCGGTGTCCTGAATTTCTCGGAAAGCTCAAATGCTCTTGTGGTAAAATCATACATTTCCTGCACAGAAGAAGGACAGAGAACTATTATTTCATAATCTCCGTGGCTGCCGTATCGGGCCTGATATATGTCCTGCTGGGATGACATGGTGGGCTGGCCTGTGGAAGGGCCTCCTCTTTGTACATTTACGATCACAGTGGGTGTTTCTGTGACCGCTGCAAATCCTATGGCCTCCTGCATAAGTGTGTATCCGGGACCCGATGTGGCGGTCATGGATCTCTTCCCTCCCCATCTGGCACCTATTATGGAACATGCCGATCCGATCTCATCTTCCATTTGTATGAAAACTCCTCCGGCTTTCTGCATTTCTCCGGAAAGCATTTCTATTATCTCTGTGGAAGGGGTTATGGGATAACCTGCAAAAAATCTGCAGCCTGCTTGTATTGCTGCTTTTGCACATGCTTCGTTTCCCTGCAGGACTGCGGTTTTCTTGTCTTTTTTTTGTGGTTTCTCGGGATCCATTTTCGTCCTCTTTATACTTTCTTGTTTTGATATATCTTCATATATCGGATCAAAAGGTTTAAAGCAAATGGTTTTCTATCACCTGAACGGATGCATCAAAATCTTCTATCTGCAGATAGTACTCGGCAGCATCAAACAGTGCCTGCATGGGACAAAGGCCTATCAGCTCCGTTCCTATTACGGGAACTCCGTAACGGGCCGCTTCCCTTCTCACCAGTTCTGTTACTCTATGCAGGGGTGTAACTGTGAAATCCGTCATGTTTATGGAGACCTGCGCGATGTTTCTCTCTTCCAGCATAACTCCCATGGCCTTTACGCATTTAAATCCTCCACCGGCTTCTCTTATTATTTTGCCTATTTTTTCGGCGATGGAAAGATCTTCTGTGCCCAGGTTTATGTTATATGCGATCAGAGGAGGCCTTGCTCCTACCGCCAGTACTCCTGCAGTGGGATGGATCCTCTGCCCTCCGAAATCCGGTATCCAATCCGGGTCTTTCACTTTTTCTGCCATACCTTCAAACTGCCCTTTTCTCACCTTTGCAAGGTTTTCTCTGTGGGGAGCTGATGCAGATCTTTCATATAAAAATACCGGCAGCTGCGCTTCTTCTGAGATCCTCTTTCCTACTTTTTTTGAAAGCTCGATACAGTCTTTCATGGTCGCTTCTTTTATGGGCACGAAGGGCATCACATCAACACAGCCCATTCTGGGGTGCTCTCCTTGATGCTTTGTAAGGTCTATGAGCTCCACCGCTTTTTTTGCCAGCTTCACTCCTGCCTCCTCACATCCTTCCATGCTTCCCATGTAGGTTATTACCGTTCTGTTGTGGCTTTTGTCGGAACTGTAATCAAGCAGTGTACATCCCGTTGTCTGTCTTATCTGGTCCACACACGCCTCTATTATTTCTTTGTTTCTTCCCTCGCTTATGTTGGGTATACTTTCAATTATCTTTGCCATTTTATATCTCCTGTTTTACATTTCCTTTAAAACGACTTCATATATTTTTTCTGCTTTTTTTTCGGCGTCTTTGTATATGCCGCTACCGTTTTCCATATAGTACTTTTCTTTTTTTTCATCCTTTAGACCGGGCATGTTTATTCTCACATTCAGCCATGCTCCTTTGACTGCGTTCATAAGACTGACTGCCGCCACACCCAGATCACTGGCCGCATT
>JAAYYX010000225.1 GCA_012515135.1 Clostridiales bacterium
CTATATAGAGTCTGATGCCCGCATCCTCAAAGATCATTTTTATTTCTTCATGGTTTTCCACATTGCCCGCATAAATAACAGGCACATCCATATCCATGCCCCGTATCATTTCCGCATTATATATGGCGGTGTCTCTTTCTCCGAAATCAACTCCGCCGGCTATCAGTATAAGATTGGGGCGGATCTCCTGTATCTTTTTCAGATCGCTCCTTCTTATTCTTCCGGCAGTAATATAATATATTATTCCACCTGCCCCGAGAGCTGCCTCCTTTGCCGCTCTTGCGGTCATATCGTAAACAAGACCGTGAACGGTCATTTTCAGTCCTCCTGCTGCAGATGATGTGGCCAGCATGCTGCCATATTCCAGTCTGTCTATTCCTTTTCTGCTGCAAAGATCCGTGATCGCTCCCCTAAGGCCGACGCGTACATCTCCTTCAAGAACTGAAGTGGGTGCCTGCCCCTGCCCCCAGAATACCGGGTCATCCGTATCGATTTTATCGAAAGCATTTACAACTGTCGTGGTTGAACCTATTTCCGCCACCAGCACATCTGTTTTCATTTAAACTCCTTTTCTTTTTGCCGATATTTATATCATACATGATATTCTTTTTTTTACAATGATAAGCATGCATATATGAAACGGGTCAAACAAAAATTGCGGACGGACAAATGCCCGCCCGCTAATTCCTGCAAAAATGTTTTATTTGTCTTTTCTTCTGCGCTGTCTTTCTTCTATAAGGAACGAGGCTACATCTATGCCGTGAGAATTTCTGCCGAAGGCGGCGTCTACTCCGGTTTTCAGTCCCTCTTCGGGAATTACCTGTGTCCCGCCTGCGGCGATGATCACATCATCTCTTATTCCTTTTTCTATGGCCAGCTCATGTATCCTCTTCATATTCTTATAGTGGATATTGTCATGAGATATTATTGTGGATGCCAGTATTGCTTCTGCTTTCAGTTCCACTGCTGCATCCACCAGTTTCTCCACCGGCACTGAAGTTCCCAGATAATGAACTTCTATACCGAATCTTTCTATCCCACCGTGCTTGATATCGATGATCTCTCTTAATCCGACAGAATGCTCATCTTCACCCACTGTTCCGCATACTATCTTTAATGGATGCGCTTCCACATCTGCTCTTATTTCATCATCCGAAAGATAGTGAGGTTCCGGAGGGATGACAAGTTTGGATACATCTATGTCAAATCCCAGTTTGCCCTTGAGTTCTATCCTTGTCCCTTCAGCATCCTGAAGGACTTCCCTGTTTATTACCTCGGGATCTGCAAGCCCCATCTTGGTGGCTATCTCCACAGCTGCAACTTCTGCTGTCCTTCTGTTTTCCGGTATCATCATTGTCAGCATCACGATGCCGTCTCCCATCCATTCCATTTCAGGTATCATGGCAGAGGTGTCCCTATATTTGGATGTTTCTTCCATTCTTACATTGACATTGTCCACATCATCAAGCTCATCGATGTAAACGATCTTGCTTCTGTCTTCAAGGGTACATCCGCCTATAAGTGCTGAAGGATCTTTTGGATCGCCTCCGTACTGCTTTACATTATTCTGTCCGAAATGAGCTGTAACGGGAGCCATGTAGTCTTCATCTCTTTCGTAGATGTATCCATATCCGATACCTCCGTCTATCTGCCTTGCTATGCCGTCTCCGTTTCTTTCGGGGTATTCTGCGGAATCAACGAAAAAGCCTTCTTCCACGGCTTTGAAATATCCGCCGACTTCCAGTATCTCTTCCATGAAAAGGCATGCTCTTTCTTTTATTTCTCTTGCTTTTTCACGAAGAGGGCCGTCACTCTTAAGTTCCACCATTTCCATAAGACCGTCAAGTCCGATCAGTGTCTGCTTGGCTGTATCGCATGCTTCCACATTATATATATGCCATGGTACGTTTCTGCCTTCGTCCGGAGTTATAGTGGACTGTATATCAGCACTTGTAAACTTGGATACCAGCATATTAAGAACATGTGTGACCGTGGCTTCTCTGGCAGAAGAGTCGATATACTTGGTGTTCATCTGTGCTCTCATTCTGTACCTGTCACATATTTCCCTGAGTGCCACCGCATAGGGAAGATCCATGAATACACATGGTCCCGGTGTTGCAGTGGGAGGTACTGTTGAAAGACATATGTTTTCCGGTTTTATTCCTGCCAGTTCAGAGAATCTGGAATTTATTGCATGCTGAACTATCAGTTCGGGCATTACCTTCCATGCGTCCCTTGCTGTTGCATTGGCATTATGGGCTCCGTCTATCTGGGCTATCTCTGCCCATGCCAGGACTTTTTTGGATTCACATGCATCAACAAATGATCTTACACAGTTTATGTTTCTGTAAAGAACATTGTACTGGGGATCCTGATGGGCACCGTTCACGCCTTCTTCTGCAAACATCACTGCGATATCGGGTCCTGCCACTCCGGATACATATGAGTGATAATTTATCGGACGTCCCACTTCATCTTCGATGGCATCAAGGGCTTTTCTCTGGGCTCTTACCTGCTTCCTGGAAATAGGCACTCCGCCTATGCCCTGAGGTGTCCCTTCAATAAGATTGTCCATGTGAGACTGCCCGGCAGTTCTTATTACCATAAGATGGTCTGCTCCGTGCCACGCTCCCATCCTCATCCTTCTTATATCATCTTCAAATCTTCCGGATGCGATCTCTGTGGTTATTACCGGCATAGGCTGAGGATCTATGTTGTCAAAATACTTGGCCGGGGGCAGAGGCACTCCGTTTTTAAGGGGCTCTGAGGCATCCTTATACTCAAAGGGACCCATCTTAAGTCCCGGTGCGGGGGTTCTCCATGTCCAGCCTTTTCTTCTGGGTTCATATTTGTCAAGATCTTTTAATATGTTGTCGAGATCCAGTTTTTCATTATGTTTCAGTTTTATTTCAGCCATTTCCTACACCCCCTTTTTGAACAGAGATACGGCTTCATCCCAGCCTTTTCCCTCAGCCAGCATTGTTCCTGCTTCCTTTACGGAAATGCCTTTGGCCTTTGAAAGTTTGTATACCACGTGTCCCGCTCCTTTTCCCATAAGTCCTCTTTCCATGCATCCTTCAACGATGGGCTTGGTCTCAAGGGAAGAGATGCCCATTCTGAGAAGAACGGATCTTTCAACGGAGGGTGTCGTATTTTTTTTGCCCAGCTCAAGCATGGGAGTCACTACTTGTGTAGTAAGATCCCAGAACCTGTCGTAAAGTTCCTGATCCGACAAGTCCGCTATATGTTTTCTGCGTTCTGCAAAATCATCTTTTCTTTTCATCCTTATCAATCCTTTCAAAATTATTGCCCCCATGGGCTGGTTTCTATTTCAGTTCACTGACAGTTTTCCTTACCCATGTTTCATCCTTCATGGTTTCTTCAGCAAGGAATTTTATGTCCTGCTCCGTCGGCTCAGATGTGTTATATGTTTTCAGTGCGGTTTTTATGAGAGATCTTCTCATATGATCAAGGTCTACATCCGTGGCTTTTATAAGAGACGGATGCTCGGGCAGTACTATATTTTTGCCGGGCATCTCATCTTTGGGATCTCCGAAGAATACCTCTATGCCGTTGCTCTTTGCAAAAGAAAGCTGGGGTTGCACATGTTTGCCTGCTCCCGTATACTCGGTTTCCTGAACTACAATGAGTTTATCCCTGTCATATTCCTGGGACAGTGCAAAAGCCGCTGCCAGAGAAGTGTTCCCCGCGGGCCCTTTTTCAAGTCCTTCCAGAGTTGCCAGACATTCTGTCATATAAAAGACATCACCCTGAGTGATCGTGACATATCTTTCCATGTATCTTAGAGGTCTTGCTGCAGACCTGGGCACATCGGATCTGTCCGGCCAGTTTGAAAAAGGTACGCCGAATCCCGTATGTCCCGTTGTGAAAGATTTCAAGTTGAATGCTTTGTCAGAAGCCATATGGAGTCCTGCCAGATCCACAGAAGCACCGATTACCGTACTTGCCGCCCCTGCCTTTTTTAGGCCTCTTGCAGTACCTGTCAGATTTCCGCCTCCCGCATGGGTACATATCACAACATCCGGATCTTTTCCGTATTTTTCTCTGAACTGCATGGAAACTTCATAACCAAGCGTTTCTACTCCCGCAATACCAAATGGGGTGTATAAAGATGCATTGAAATAGCCCGTTTCTTCCAGCAGCAGCAGGAATTTGTAAAAAAGCTCAGGACCTACGGAAAGCTGAACGACTTCTGCTCCCAGCGCCTCACATTTTCGTGCTTTTTCAACTATTTCCGGCTGTCCCTTGCCCTGGGAATCATAGCACTCCTGAACAATGATACATTTGAGTCCGGCTATGGCGGCTTGAGATGCCACCGCAGCTCCGTAATTGCCGCTTGTTGCTGCGATGACTCCCTTATAGCCCAGCTTCTTTGCATGATAAACTGCGTTTGCCGCCCTTCTTGCCTTGAAGCTGCCTGAAGGATTGGAGGCCTCGTCTTTTATGAATATCCTGGCGCCTTTGCCCTCGGGTGCACAGGATCTGGCCAGTGCTGTCAGGTTCTTGAGCTCAAGTAAAGGTGTGTTTCCCACATTTACTCCGTACTGGATCTCCTGCATTTCTTCCAGTGTGTATCCGGTCTCTTTCATCATTTTTTCATAATCGAAAGCGATGGATCCCGATTCGAATTTGGAATAATCTATTCCTACGGATCTGAGCATTATTTCTGCTTTTCTTCCCATTACGGAGGCATAGTCATTTGCTTTTACCATTATTTTTCACCTCCGAAAAGTATTTCCCTTACCTGTTTGTCTATCTTCAGAAGTTCGGGAACACATTTACCGAAATCATGATCGTAAGAAGGGTTCACTTCGATCAAAGTGCCTTTTTCGATCCTGCCCGCCACAGTTTCTATTTCTACTTCATCCCCCATATGGGCATCCGATGTCAAAAATCCCTTGTCCCACATTTCAAGGGGACACTCCTTTGTGTCATCGGGCACCTGCGGAGCTCTTTCTCCGGGTTCCAGTATATTTTTGTGGATCCTTACCCACTCACCTTTTTTTATCATTTGTTTACTCCTATTTTACGATTTTACAATCCTCATCTATGAACTGTCTCATATCTCCCATTATCCCATGGGCTATGGGCAGTGTCAGCATTGTATGAAGTCCGGGCCTGGCATTTATCACCTGGGGTATCATGTTTGCACACATTGCGATAGTTCCCAGTCCTCCTTCGACTTCGGGGCTGTTTACCATATTTATGGCAGGTGTTCCCTTGATGATAACGTAATCTCCCGTCTGTACTCCCACCTGTTCCGGTTCGATCTGCTGAGGATGCTCCATCCTTATTTCCATGCCGCCTGTAAGTGTTGCATCAGCTTCCATTGAAACGCCTGCACATGAACCTGCTTTTGCATATCCATAGGGTGATTTTCTGTCAACATCTGTTGTGATCGGATTCATGTCCTGAGAGAATTTTTCGACCCCAAGTCCCAGACCTTCTGCCATCATGCCTATAGATTCTGCAAATCCCACATGTCCTGCCATTGTTCCTTCTGCTTTTCTTTTCTTGAATTCGTCAACAGCTATTCCTATGCCCTGTTCTTCCATTACTGCGGGTCCGAAAGGTGAAAGGCTGTTTACTCTTCTTGATGTTATGTGCTTTACATCCACCATGCATCCTGTCATTATAAGTACCAGCATGTCCATTATGTGCCCCGGATTTATGCCTGTGCCAAGACAGGAAACTCCGTTTTTCTTTGCTATTTTATCCAGCTCTTCTGCCAGTTCAGGCTCTTTTGCCTTTGGATATGCCATTTCCTCTGCAGAGGTTATTACGTTTATTCCCTGTTCCATTATGAACTTCAGTCTCGGGAAGGCGTTTTTTGTAAAGGAATCAGTACAGAGTATAACTATATCTGCCGCACCGGGTTTTATAACATCTTCAGCATCACCGATGATAACATCCTGTCTGTTGCCCTTTTCAGTCTTGATATAGTCATACATGGATGTTCCGATCTTCTTGCCTCTTCCGGCAACTCCGACGATATCCACACCTTTTTTTGAAAGAAGCATATCGGCCACTCCGCCGCCCATTGCTCCCAGTCCCCAAATAATAACTTTTACGTTCTGCATAATTCTTCTCCTTTTCATTTATGTTTTTTCAAATATCAACCTTTTAAGATGCTTTTTTATCAGCACACGCATCTTCTACTATATATAGCAATTACCGTGCCATTTGTTTTTATGCTTTTGTACGTAAAAAAAGCCTGAAAATCAGGGCTTTTTGATTATAAATATACTTTTTACTGCAGGGTCTGTCGTTCATATGCAAATATATTTGCACAAGCTATGCAAAAATGTTTGCACCTTTTCGCATATTATTTTTTCAGTTTATGCTGGAGAAGCTGCCTGCTTATACCCAGCATATCTGCCGCCCGGGAAACATTTCCCTTTGTCTTTTCCATAGCTTCCCTTATCAGTTCCTTTTCTATTATGTCCAAATGGCCGGAAAGAGATGTTCCTTTCATTTTTTCTATCCCGTTATTGTACCGTGCCGCCATTTCTTTTTTGCCGGGCTTTTGATATAATGCTGCCGGTAATATTATATGCTCCGCATCAAGTAAGCTTTCTTCATCAGCCATGGAAACGGCGGCTATAATAATATTCTCAAGTTCTCTTATATTCCCCGGATAGTCATGACTCTGAAGTTTCCCGAGAGCATTTTCAGAAAATCCTGATATCTTTTTTTTGAAACGCCTGCTTTGCTTTTCAAGAAGTCTATGGGCCAAAACAGGTATGTCTTCTCTTCTTTCTCTTAAAGGCGGAAGATCCAGATTCACTATGCCAAGCCTATAATAAAGGTCTTTTCGGAGAGCACCCTTTTCTATCAGTATCTCCGGCTTTTCATTGACAGTGGCTATTATCCTTACGTCCACCGGCACGTCCTTCATCCCTCCAAGTCTTCTTATGTAGTCTTCCTGAAGAACTCTTAACAGTTTGCTCTGAAGATCATATGGCATGGCGCTTATCTCATC
>JAAYYX010000226.1 GCA_012515135.1 Clostridiales bacterium
AACAATGATATTATACCTCCATCAAGGATAGTTCCCGGTATACCTCCCAGACTTGAACAGATAGTAATGAAAGCCACTGATAAATATCAGCCAAACAGATTTTCATCCGCAGAAGAAATGGTAGATCAGCTCAACAATATAGAATTTGTTACACGTATAGTGGGGAATTCAGCCATTGAGCCCGAGAGAAGAAGATATGAAGAAGAAAATGATGAGGTGGCAGAGGAGCTGAGAAAAAAAGTTTCAAATTCCGGCAGAAAAAACGGAAAAAGCAAAAAAAGAATGATAATAATAATAGCCATATTTCTGGCAGTCCTTGGCGGACTGGTGGCAGCGGGATTCGCAACGGGTATTTTAGGCAAAGCAGATATAAAAGTGCCTGATCTAAAAGGCATGACATATGAAGAGGCGGAATACAAGCTTGATAAACTGGGACTGAGGATCGAAGAAGGAGACCTGGTATACAGTTCAAAATATGAGATCGGAGAAGTTGTCTCTTCGGATCCCGAAAAAGGAAAAATGGTCAAGAAGAGATCCGTCGTAACAGTTAATATATGCAAAGGAGCTGAAGAAGGCACAGTGCCCAATCTCATAGGCAAAAAACAGACAGAAGCGAAACAGCTCATAAAAAAATACGGATTCAAAGTCGGTAATATAACCACCAAACCGGGAAGCGAAGAAGAAGGAACGGTAATTGAACAGGATCCCGGAGCAGGAGAGGAAACCAAACCCGGCTCATACATAAATCTTGTTTTGAGTGACGGGTCGGAAAAAGACAAAGCGGAAGTCCCGTCCCTCATAGGCAAAAGCCTTGATGCCGCAAAGCAGGCCATAATAGATGCGGGCTTCAAAGTGGGCAGTGTTTCATACGCCAACAGTGATTCATACGGAAAAGGCCAGGTGATGTGGCAACAGTATGAACCAAGCACAAAAGTAAAAAAAGGATCTTCCATTAGCATAAAAGTAAGCAAGGGAAGCGGAACCTCAACCATAGCAGTCGATATAAGCTATTCAAAAGCAAAGCAGGAGATATTTTACCTGACAGTAACGGTTTCGGACAGTAACGGAACAAGAACAGTTATTTCGGGAGAGCAGAGACAAAAAAGCGATGGCGGAGAAACCGTTAATATATCCGGGACCGGCAGCGGGACCATAACAGTTATATTTGACGATGAAACTGTTATGACTCAAAAAGTGACATTTTGACCGGAGCGGCTCGGATGAAGGGGATCATTATAAAAGGCATAGCCGGTTTCTATTATGTAAAATGTGATGGGGAGATCTACCGTTGCAGGGCAAGGGGCGTATTCAAAAAAAAAGGCATTGTTCCTTTGGTCGGCGACATAGTTGAAATAAGCACAAATGAAAACAGTGACGGTATGGTCGAAAAAATTTTCCCCAGAGATAATTGTTTCATAAGACCGCCCATAGCCAATATAGAAATACTGGCGGTGACTGTATCTGCCGCAGAACCCCCACCCAGCACATTTATACTGGATCGTTTTCTTGTTATGGCGGAAAAGCATAATGTGAGGCCCGTTATCTGTATAAACAAAAAAGATCTGGCAAAGGGAAACGAAATAGAAGAATTAAGATCAGTTTACAAAGAAATATATCCTGTTATATGTCTATGTGGTCTGACAGGAGAGGGAACGGACCTGCTGAAAGATCATTTTACAGGCAAAAGAGTTGCTTTTGCAGGACCTTCAGGCGTGGGGAAATCCACCATATTGAACAGGCTTCTAAACGAGGAAAGGGCAAAAATCGGAGAAATAAGCCCAAAGACAGGAAGAGGGAAACAGACCACCAGGCATGTTGAAATATTTGACATAAATGGCGGTATGGTCTATGATACACCGGGTTTCACATCCTTTAATATTCTGGACGCCGATGAAGATGAGCTTTCGCACCTTTATCCTGAGATGAAAGAATACCTGAACAAATGCAGATATGATAACTGCAGACATGTGATGGAACCGGGCTGCTCTGTCAGGGAGGCGGCAGAGCGGGGTATAATAAAAAGATCCAGATATGATTCATATGTGGAGCAGATAAAAGAAATAAGAGAAAAGAAAAAATACTGATATTTAACAGGGAAGGAGAAAAATGATAAAACTTGCCCCGTCGATCCTGTCGGCGGATTTCTCAAAACTTGGAGAAGACGTGGCTGAAGTGGAAAAGGGAGGAGCGCATCTCATCCATGTGGATGTTATGGACGGCCATTTTGTACCTAATATAAGCTATGGCGCAACTGTAATGAAGAGCCTGCTGGGCAAAACCAAAATGCCCTTTGATGTGCATCTTATGATAGAAGAACCCCAAAAATATATAGATGATTTCATGACAGAAAACACAGAGTATATAACGGTACATCAGGAAACTTGTCCGGGGATCAGGGAGATAATAAGCAGGATCAAAAAGACAGGGGCAAAGGCCGGGGTATCCATAAATCCCGAAACTTCCGAAGACACAGTCATGGATGTGCTTGACAGTGTGGATATGGTTCTCATAATGTCTGTACACCCCGGTTTCGGAGGGCAGGTATTCATAGAATCGGCGCTTAAGAAGGCGGAAGTCCTGGCAGAAGTTAAAAAGAAAAACGGACTTTCATTCAAAATAGAAATGGACGGAGGAATAAACCTCTTGAATATAAAAAAAGTTATTGAGTCGGGAACAGAGATAATAGTGGCAGGCTCGTCTATTTTCAAAACAGAGAACATAGAAGAGACCACAAAAAGATTTTTGGATATAATGAATAATGAGGAACAGCGTTGAGAACAGACAAAAAAAACACTGATGAGAACATTGCACCGGCGAAAAAAAGACAGAAGAGCTTACGCCGGTCAAAAAAAAGAAAGACATTCATAATATTAGCTATATTAGCGATCGTATGTGCGGCAGTTCTGATAGGCGGATACTGTTTTTTGCTGGATAAATTCAACAATATGGATTATGAAGATCTGACTGGAGCCGATTTTGATATAAATACCGGTGTTGACGAAAAGCTGGAAGGTTACCGCAATATACTCATAGTAGGGCTTGATACAAGAGAAAACGAAGATGAGTCATATTCCAAATCAGATGCCATTATAATCGCCACAATAAACGAGGATACCGGTAAGGTAAGACTGACTTCTGTATACAGAGACACACTGCTGGACCTTGAAGAACAGGAGGGTGAGCACAGACTTGATAAGCTGACTCACCAGTATATGTACGGAGGTCCCCTGGCACTTATAAAGACACTCAATCGAAATATGGATCTCAATATAAAAGAATATGTGAAGGTCAACTGGGAAACTGTGGCAGATGCCACAGACAACATGGGAGGCCTTGAACTCACCATAAAAGATTATGAGATCAAAGAAATGAACAAATATATCAAGAGTACAAACAAAACTCTTCACGGTGACAAGACAAAGATAAAAAAGGCTGGGAAACAGACCCTTAACGGCATACAGACGGTCACATACTGCAGGATAAGAAAAGTCGGCAACGGAGATTACGAAAGAACAGAGAGAATGCGCAAGACCATGAAAGCAGCCTTCCAAAAGACAAAAACCATGTCTCTTGGAGAACTCAATGATCTTGCAGAAGAAACCCTTCCTGAAATAGGGACAAATATAAACGGCAAAAAAATGGTGAGACTTGCCATAGGTGCACTGAGATATGATCTGGGCAAAAACTCCGGATGGCCTTATGATGTTTCCGAGGCTGTAGTTGACGGAGTATGGTACGGCCCTCCGGTGACGCTGGAAAGCAATGTCAAAGAAATGCACAGAGAATTATTCGGACAGAAAAACTATGAACCCACAAAAAAAGTCAAAAGTATAAATGCCCGGATAATAGAATTGACAGGAGTAGAATAGAGTCCATGGAAATATTTAAAATAATAAAAGAACATATAGCATGGAGACATCAGATATTCAAGCTGGCAAAGGCCGATATTATAAAAACCTACAGCGGTGCGGCACTGGGATGGTCATGGGCCGTGATCAAGCCTTCTGTGACAATTTTTGTCTTCTGGTTTGCTTTTTCTGTAGGTCTGAGGACCAGAGGCCCTGAAGGTTATTCGTTCTTTCTCTGGCTGATATCAGGCATGGTAGCCTGGTTCTATATAAGTGACATGTGGAATCAGGGCACGGGAGCCATGAGAAAATACAGTTATCTTATAACCAAAATGAAATTCCCCATATCTACTATACCTACATTCGTCAGCATTTCCAAACTTGTGATACACTTGGGACTCCTGGCAATAACCATTGTGCTTTTCATGCTGGCCGGACATATGCCTGACAAATATTTCATGCAGTTGCCCTTTTATATGCTTCTGATGTTCCTTATGGCTACGGGATGGGCTCTTTTTGCATCTGTCATGGCAGCCATGAGCAAGGACTTCTGGAATCTGGTAAAAGCCTTCAGCACGGCCATATTCTGGCTTTCGGGAATAATGTGGGATCCTTATTCCCCGGCCATACCCTACTGGGTGAAAAACTTTCTTATGTTCAATCCGGTCACTTATATAGTATGCGGATACAGAGACAGTTTTATATATGAGAGATGGTTTTTTGAGCAGCCATTGCTTTTGGCCATATTCCTTGGAGAAATGATAATAATGTGGATGTTTGCCATCTGGGCATACAAAAAACTGAAGGAAGACCTGCCTGACGTGTTATAGTAACAGGAGAAAGTGTGGATAATGGAAAAACCGGTCATAGAATTCAAAAATGTCACAAAAAGATATAAGCTTTTCAAGAACGACAAAAAACGCCTTATGTCTGTATTTATAAAAAAAATAAAATACAAAGAAAAAAAGGCAGTGGATGACGTTTCTTTTGATATCATGAAGGGCGAAGCGGTGGCTTTTTTCGGAAAAAACGGAGCAGGTAAATCTACGATACTGAAGATAATAACAGGCGTGACATATCCCACCCAGGGCAGCGTAAAAGTCCGTGGAAGAGTAAGTGCTCTTTTGGAGCTCACATCGGGATTCGATCCCGAACTTACCGGTAGAGAGAATATTTTTTTGAAAGGCCAGCTTATGGGGCTGAAGGATAAAGAAATAAAAGCCCTGGAGAATCCAATAATTGAATTTGCCGAACTGGGCGATTATATCGACCAGCCCATAAGGACCTATTCCAGCGGCATGAAATCAAGACTGGGATTTGCCATCAATGCCAACATAAAGCCCGAGATACTGATAGTTGATGAAGCTCTTTCTGTGGGGGATGCATCATTCAGAAAAAAATGCGTGAAAAAAGTAAACGAGATAATGGAGTCGGAGGGGCTTACGCTACTTTTTGTAACCCATTCCGCCAGCGATGCAAAGGAGTTCTGTAATAGGGGAATAGTGCTGAAAAACGGCAAGCTTATGTATGATTCGGACATAGAAGATGCGATCAAAAAATATAAGGAATTGTTGACTTAGACAGCATGAAGGTAATATAAATGAAAGAAAAAATAAAACTATTGGTCATTTTTGGAGGGATATCATCCGAGCATGAGGTTTCATGTGAGTCGGCAGCATCCATAATAAAAAGACTTGACCGGGAGAAATATGATATATATAAAATAGGCATAACCAAAGGCGGAAGATGGATACTGACCGATGCCGAAACAGAAAAAATAGCCGATGGTACCTGGGAGAACAGGATAAGCAACAGAATGGCTGCAGTTTCTCCTGACAGGACTCTGCATGGGATAAGGACCCTTAACGGAGAAGAGATCCACATCGACTGTGTATTTCCTGTATTGCACGGAAGATTCGGTGAGGATGGTACCGTGCAGGGGCTTTTGGAGCTGGGGGGGATACCTTACGTGGGACCCGGTGTCCTGTCTTCTTCATGCTGCATGGACAAGGCTGTGACAAAAGACCTGATTTCGAGAGAAGGATTTTTGCAGCCCCGTTATTATGTCACCGACAGATATGAATTCTCATCGGATCCGAAGGGGATACTGGCAGATATAGAAAAGAAAATCGGAGAATACCCCTTTTTCGTGAAACCGGCAAATGGGGGATCTTCTGTGGGAATATCCAAAGTCAAAAATCAGATAGGACTTTTTGAAGGCATAACCGCAGCCGCTGCCGAAGATCATAAGATAATAATAGAGGAAGCCATATCCGGAAGAGAACTGGAAGTTTCTGTTTTGGGGAACAGGGACCCCAAGGCTTCGGCAGTGGGAGAAATATTACCGGCAAATGAATTTTATGATTATGAAGCAAAATATATAAACAAAAGATCCCGGACGCGGATAGCAACAGATCTGGGCCCGCAAAAAGAAGAAGAAATAAGATCGGAGGCTGTTTCCGTATATAAAACAATGAACTGCAGAGGAATGGCCAGAGTTGATTTTTTCCTTGATGAAAAAAACCAAATCATATTCAATGAAATAAACACGATCCCGGGATTTACAAATATAAGCATGTATCCCAAGCTTTGGGAAGCTGGCGGACTAAGTTACGAGAAGCTCATAGACAGGCTGATCGAGCTGGCAATGGAGGAATGAAAATGGCAAAGGAAAATATAGACTTCTCAAAGGAAGAAGTGAGAAAAAAGTACAGGCATACGGCCTCGCATATAATGGCTCATGCCGTGAAAAAAATCTGGCCGGAGGCAAAACTGGCCATTGGACCGGCCATAGAAAACGGTTTTTATTATGATTTTGATCTTGATTACAAATTCAATGAGCAAGATCTCAAAAAAATAACAAAGGAAATGAAAAGAATAATACAAGCCGGTTTGCCCCTGGAAAGATTTGAGCTTCCCAGAGATGAAGCAATAAAGCTGATGAAAGACCGTAAGGAAGATTACAAAGTGGAACTTATAGAGGATATTCCTGAGGATGAAACACTTTCCTTTTACAAACAGGGAGATTTCGTTGACCTTTGTGCAGGACCCCATATGGAAAAGACAAGCCAGATAAAGGCTGTAAACCTGACCAGCGTGGCAGGAGCCTACTGGAGAGGTGATTCGGACAAAAAAATGCTCCAGAGAATATACGGGACCGCTTTTCCAAGTCAGGATGACCTGGACGAATATCTGAAGAGGATAGAGGAAGCAAAAAAACGTGACCACAGAAAGATCGGAAAGGAAATGGATCTGTTTGCCCTTTATGACGAAGGTCCGGGGTTCCCTTTCTTTCTGCCCAAAGGCATGGTCATAAGGAATGAGCTGGAAAAATTCTGGAGGCAGGAACATGAAAAAAGAGGATATGAAGAAATAAAGACTCCGCTGATACTTCAGGAGGACCTCTGGCATACCTCGGGACACTGGGATCATTATAAAGATAATATGTATTTCACCAAAATAGATGATGCGGATTTTGCCGTAAAGCCTATGAACTGTCCGGGAGCCATGATGGTTTACGGAAGAAAAATACATTCATACAGGGATCTGCCCATACGAATGGGAGAACTGGGGCAGGTGCACCGGCATGAGCTTTCGGGAGCACTTCACGGGCTCATGAGAGTAAGAACATTTACTCAGGATGATGCACATATATTCATGCTGCCGGAACAGATAAAGGATGAGATCAAGGGTGTGATAGAATTTATCGATTATGTTTACAGCCTTTTCGGATTCAAATATCACATTGAGCTCTCCACAAAGCCGCAAGATGCCATGGGAACCGATGAAGAGTGGCAGAGAGCCACAGAAGATTTAAGAGAAGCAACAGAGGAAATAGGGATGGAGTATACAGTGAACGAAGGGGACGGAGCTTTTTACGGGCCCAAACTTGATTTTCATCTGGAAGACTCCATAGGAAGGACATGGCAGTGCGGGACGATACAGCTTGATTTTCAGATGCCCCAGAGGTTTGATTCGAACTATATCGGAGCGGACGGAGAAAAACACAGGCCGGCAATGATACACAGAGTTATTTTCGGTTCAATCGAAAGATTTATAGCCATACTGACAGAACACTTCGCCGGTAAGTTCCCCCTTTGGCTTTCTCCTGTTCAGGTGAAGCTGCTTACTGTGACAGAAAAATTTTCAGAGTATGCAGAAGAAACAGCAGAAGAACTCAGAAAAGCAGGACTGCGGGTCGAACTGGATATAAGAAATGAAAAAATAGGATACAAAATGCGTGAAGCAAGAAATGAAAGAGTTTCATACATAGGCGTAATAGGAGAAAGGGAAGCGGGAGCAAAGAGCCTTTCGGTCCGTTCCGGTAAAAGCGGCGAACTGGGAGAAATACCCCTTGACCGGTTCAAAGCTATGCTGCTGAAAGAAATCGAAGAAAAGGCGGTCTCTTCATGAAAGAAGATAATGGTAAAAAATGGCGCGAAGGAGTTTATCTCTGTACCTGTGAAAGCAGTTTGAAAGCGGATATCATAGAATCAAAGCTAAGGAGCGAAGGTATTCCCTGCCTCAAAAAATATAAAGGTGCAAGCAACTTCATAGAGATAGCCATGGGAAATACTACAGCATTTCCAATTGATATTTATGTAAGAGAAGAAACGCTGGAAGATGCAAGGAATATCATCATAGCAGTACCCATAGATGAAGATTTCAAGGAAGCAGAAGAGTGACAGTATAAAAGAGGAAAAATCATATGGATAAAAAATCAAAAATGAAAAAACCGTTAATAATACTCGGTTCTATACTTGGAGGGCTTATTGCTGTGGGGCTGATTTTCGGAGCAATGGGAAGCGATCCAATAAACAGGGCAACAGGACTTTTCGGTTTCGATACGTCCGGAGGGTCACAGCAGACCGATTATTCATATGTTTCAGAGGATCATATAGCGGTCATACATGTTGACGGGATAATTGGCGCCGACACATCCGGCAGTTTTCTTTCGGAGCCTCTTGGGTATGATCATCAGTTCACCATGGACAGCATAGACGAAGCCATAGAGAATGAAGATAACAAAGGCCTGATAATTTTTGTTGATTCGCCCGGAGGATCCGTTTATGAAACGGATGAACTTTATCTGAAGATAAAAGAATACAAAAAAAAGACTGAGAGGCCCGTGTATGCATATATGGGCTCCATGGCGGCTTCCGGCGGATACTATCTTTCCGCGGCAGCGGATAAGATATTTGCCAGCAGAAACTGCTGGACCGGATCAATAGGAGTTACAGTGGGTACTTTTTATGATATCTCCGGTCTCCTTCAAAAGTACGGAATCCGAACAGTTACTATTGATTCCGGCAGCAACAAATCCATGGGCAGCATGACTAAGCCCATGAGCAGTGAAGAAAAGGAAATATGGCAGAGGCTTGTTGATGAAGCATATGAACAGTTTGTTGATATCGTTGCCGATGGCAGGGGGATGAGCACCGGTAATGTGAAAAAACTTGCTGACGGAAGGATATATTCGGCATCCCAGGCAAAGAGCAACGGACTGATAGATGAAATAGGCACGTTTGATGCTGCTGCAAACGATATGAAAAAACAAAATGATCTGGGCACATGTGAGATATATGAAGTCTATCCCCCCGAAGAGAGCCTTATCGATCAGCTGTTTATGAAAATATCAGCTTCAAAAGAAAGCGGGAGCGACCTTGAAAAACTTCTTGGCATAATAAATGAAAACGGAAATTATCCTGTGGCATATATTTGTGAGAAACTAAAGTAGAAACAAAAAATATCAAAGAGCTGACAAGGCATAATGCTTGACAGCTCTTTTGTTTTATGTTAAATTACATAGTATGTTTGATAAAATAACGAAAACAAGCCTGCTGCATGATTTTTACGGACAGCTTCTTACGGACAGACAGCAACAGGTAATGAAACTTTATCACGAAGAAAATCTTTCCCTGTCGGAAATAGCCCGGGAGTTCGGTATAAGCAGGCAGGGGGTTCATGATACATTAAAAAGTGCAGAAAAAACACTGACCGGATATGAAACCAAACTGGGACTTGTTGAAAAATTCAAAAAAACCGAGGGGGCAGTGAAGGAAATAGACGATATAATAGACCGGATAATCAGTGAAAACAATATTGATAAAGCATCAAAAAATAAACTTAACAATATCAAGAAAATAATAGATGAAATAAATGAGTAGGAAATGAAATGGCATTTGAAGGATTAAGCGAAAAACTGCAGGGCGTGTTCAAGGGTCTTAAAAACAAAGGCTCTTTAACAGAGGCTGACATTGATGAAGCAATGAGAGAAGTCAAGCTTGCACTTCTTGAAGCCGATGTGAACTTTAAGGTGGTAAAAGAATTCATAGCATCGGTAAAAGAAAAAGCCCTGGGGGCAGAAGTCATGAAAAGCCTTACCCCCGCACAGCAGGTCATCAAAATAGTCAATGACCAGCTTACAGATCTGATGGGCGGATCCGGCAGCAAACTGACCTATTCATCCTCCGGATTTACGGTGATAATGATGGTGGGGCTTCAGGGAACAGGCAAGACAACAACGTGCGGAAAGCTGGCTTTATGGTTGAAAAAAAACGGCAAGAGACCCATGCTTTGTGCATGTGACATATACAGGCCTGCGGCTATAGATCAGCTGGAAATAGTGGGCAAATCAGCAGACACACCTGTTTTTTCCATGAGGGACAGCAAAAATCCCGAGGAGATAGCAAAAAAAGCCAAAAAAGAAGCGGAACTGAAGGGCTTCAATGTACTTATTATAGACACAGCCGGCAGATTGCAGATAGATGAAAAACTCATGGAAGAGCTGGATGTGATAAAAAAATCAGTAAAACCCCACGAAATACTTCTGGTAGTTGATGCTCTGACAGGACAGGATGCGGTCAATGCTGCAGAAGGATTCAACAGTAAACTTGGAATCGACGGCATAATAATGACAAAGATGGATGGTGACTCCCGTGGTGGTGCAGCACTTTCCACAAAAAAAGTCACAGGCAGACCCATCAAGTTCATAGGTATGGGTGAAAAAACAGAAAACCTGGAACCCTTCCACCCGGAAAGGATGGCCGGCAGGATACTGGGAATGGGAGATATGCTCTCTCTTATAGAAAAAGCCGAGGAGACCTTTGACGAAGATCAAAACAGGAAGCTGGAAAAGAAACTTCGAAAAAATGAATTCACCCTGGAAGATTTTCTTGAACAGATGGGTCAGATCAGACAAATGGGCGGGCTTGCAAAAATGATGGAAATGCTGCCGGGTGCCGGAACAAAACAGATGAAAGATGTGGATGTGGACAAGGGAGAAAAAGAGTTTCTTCAGATGGAGTCCATAATATATTCGATGACAAAGGAAGAAAGACGGGATCCGTCGATTTTGAACGCCAGCAGAAGAAAACGAATAGCAGCCGGCAGTGGACAGCCGGTCAGCAGAATAAACAGCCTGATCAAAAAATATGAAGAGGCAAAAAAAATGATGAAAACCATGGCAAGACCCGGAGCAAAAATGCCCAGGATGTTCAGAGGTTTATAATAAAAAACATATTTTTAGGAGGAAACAAAAATGGTAAAAATCAGACTTAAAAGAATAGGTGCAAAGAAAAAACCTTTTTATAGAATAGTCGTTGCAGACGGCCGTGCACCCAGAGACGGAAAGTTTATCGAAGAGATCGGGTACTACAATCCCCTTGCAGACCCGGCTGAAATCAAGGTAGACGGAGACAAAGCAAAAAAATGGATAGATGATGGTGCCAGGCCCACAGAAACAGTAAGAAGTCTTTTCAAAAAAGCAGGTATACTGTAGTAAAGGAAATGGTGCAGACTAATGGTAGAATTGGTTGAAGTAATTGCCAGATCCCTTGTTGATGATCCCGATGCCGTGGAAGTTTCGGAAACTACCGACAACAACACGACGGTGGTGCAGCTTAAGGTAGCCCCGGATGACATGGGCAAGGTCATAGGCAAGCAGGGCAGGATCGCAAAGGCTTTGAGGACTGTTGTCAAGGCAGCGGCCACAAAGTCCGGCAAAAAAGTAGTAGTTGAAATAATCCAGTGAAAAAAGGCACGTATATAAAAGATATATGTGCCTTATAAATAATGAGAAAAAAATGGTAAAAATCAGGATAGGATATGTGACAGGTGCAGTGGGCCTAAAAGGCGAAATAAAAGTATACAGCTACCTGGAAAATACGAAATTGTTTCAGTCTCTTGAGAGAATATTTATAGACGGACAGGAAGTGAAAATAGAAAACGTCCGTTATAAAGGAAAAATCGTCATACTTAAAGTATCAAACATAAGCGACAGGGACACAGCAGAAAGACAGAAAGACAGGAATGTGTATATTTGGGAGGATCAAACGGAAAAACTTCCCGAAGGAACATATTATGTCAGGGACATTTTGGGTTTTTCTGTTTTTGATACGGAAGATAATCAGCTTGGGGTATTAAGAGATGTGACCGGAAGCGGAGCACAGGACATTTTGAATATAATCGACAAAGAAGGAAAGAACATTATGATCCCTGCTGTGCCCGAATTTCTGATCAGTGCAGATATGAAAGAAAAGAAAATCATCGTCAGACTGATAGAGGGAATGATATGAATATAGAGATACTGACACTTTTCCCGGAAATGTTCGACTCTGTAAGAAGCAGTATGCTTGGTAAAGCCCTTGAGAGAGGTCTCCTAAGCCTGGGGACAACGGATATAAGGGACTTTACCCACGATAAACATAATAAAACAGATGATTATCCCTTTGGGGGCGGTGCCGGAATGGTCATGATGGCGGATCCGGTTTTCAGAGCACTTGAATCTTTGGATGCGGGAAAAAAAAGGATACTTTACATGTCTCCCAAAGGCAGTCTTTTATGCAAGGCAAAACTTGAGGAACTGGCGGAAGAAAAAGAACTGGTTATGATCTGCGGCCATTATGAGGGCATTGATGAAAGAATAATAGAATACTGGCATGCAGAAGAAATATCCATAGGCGATTACATATTGACAGGAGGAGAACCCGCTGCGCTGGTACTTATAGATGCCGTTGCCAGACTTATACCCGGAGTTTTGGGAAACAGCGATTCAGTAAGAGAGGAGTCTGTTTATTCCGGCCTTTTGGAACATCCTCAGTACACAAAACCCAGAGAATACAGAGGCATGAAAGTCCCTCAGGTCCTCCTGGACGGCAATCATAAAATGATTGATTTATGGAAATTTGAAAAGGCTCTTGAGATCACCAGAGAAAGAAGACCCGATCTCTTTGAAGAATATATAAAGGATCCCGGCAAGCTGACAAAAGAAGAGAGAAAATTATTGGAAAAAATGGTTGATATAGTGTAAAATATAGACGGAGACATAACATGCCAAAACCAAAAAAAAGAACTATATCTATATTCATACTGGCGGCAATAGCACTATATATTGTTATAGGTGTAATACCGACACTGACCGGAGCTCTGACCAGAACAGAAATACTTGAGTATGGCGACCTTAAAGCCAGACATGAAATAAAGTGCTGGATAATAAGAAGCGAGACAGTGTATTCTGCAACCTCAAAAGGTACCGTAGAATACAAGGTCGATGAAGGAACGCTTCTCAGGAAAGGAGCAAAGGTGCTTGGATTCACACCGGCCGTTTCAGAAAAAGAAGATGATGCGGAGCAGGGATCGGATCAACAAAAATACATAAAAAGACTTGCAGGTTCAATGATATCTGACAGCAAGTTCACAGCTGCAAGAAAGGGCATATTCACCACTATGATAGACGGTTATGAAAACTACTTCACTCCCGAGAACATGGAGAAGCTTAAATATTCAGAAGTCAAAGACATAGAGGAGCCCGCAGAAAATATTGCCCGGGAAAAAGTGACGACCGGAGAGCCGATTTATAAGATAGCAGACAACAGTGAATGGTTCCTTGTTTTTTGGATCGATTCAGGAGATATACCCAATTACAAGGAAGGTAGCACAGTAAAGGCAGAACTTCCGGAGGGAAGCGTTTCCTGCAGTATTAAAAACATCCTGCAGGAAGGAGAAAGATGGAGGATAATAGCCAGGAGCACAAGTTATTACAAAAATTTTGTAAAAAACAGGATGATGGAAGGCTATATGGTCACCACTGATACCAGAGGTCTTCTGGTCAGCAACAGTGCCCTTACAACAAGGAACGATGTTACCGGTTTATATGTCAAAAAAGCCACGGGTGAATATGAATTCGTTCCCGTAAGTACCATAGCAACAGACGGAGAAAAAACACTGTTGGCGGAAGATATATTTTATGATGAAAACGGAGAAGGAGTAGAAACTGTGAAGGTATATGACGAAGTTCTAAAAAACCCGGAAGCAGACAAAAACTGATATGGAGAACATAAAAGAGAATCTTAAAAAAATCAAAGCAGAACTTGACAAAGGAGTACTGCTTCTGGCAGTGACAAAAACCAGAACACCTGAAGAGATCAATACAGCTATCGATGAAGGAGTTACGGACATAGGAGAAAACAAAGTCCAGGAGATAACAGATAAGTATGATCGAGTAAAGCCGGTGAGATGGCATATGATAGGTCATTTGCAGACCAATAAGGTCAAATATATTATTGATAAAGTCCACATGATACACTCTGTTGACTCAATGAAAATCGCAAAAGAAATAGACAAAAGGGCCGCCGCAAAAGGACTCATAATGGATATTCTCATACAGGTGAACCCTGCTTCCGAAAAAAGCAAATTCGGGATAAGCACAGGGGAAACAGAGAATTTGATAAAAGAAATACTTGAATGCTGCAAGAACATAAGGATCAGAGGACTTATGTGTGTAGTGCCTTTTGCAGAAGATCCGGAAGAGATAAGAGGATATTTTGCGCAAGTCAAGAAACAGTATGACCAGTACGGAAAAATCAGTCATGAAAGGCTGGATTTCAAATATCTATCTATGGGTATGACCCATGATTATAAGGTTGCAGTGGAAGAAGGATCCAATCTTGTAAGAATAGGAACAGCCATATTCGGAGAAAGAGTTTACAATTAAGGAGGATAATAATATGGGAGTATTTAGTAAGTTCAAGGACCTGGTGGGCATCGAAGAGATCGATGATGATGAATTTGAAGAAGAGATCGCGGAGAGCAGGGCCCCCCTCGAAAAAAGACCGGCGGAAACAAAGTCGACATACAGCAGAAGAGATGCAAAAGAGAAAGTGATGCCTATGCAGTCAAGAACAACAAATCCTTTTAAGCTGGTAGTCATAGAACCTGAAGGATTTGAGGAGTGCCCCAAACTTGTGGATTCTCTGAAAACAAGAAAACCCATAATAATAAACCTTGAAAAAATCGAATCCGAAACGGCCAGGAAGATATTTGATTTTCTTAGCGGAGCCACGTATGCGCTCAACGGCAATGTGCAGAAAGTCGCAAACAATATTTTTGTTTTTGCACCTGAGAACGTGGATATTTCTTCGAGCATAGAAAATAAAGGATTCGATTTCAACAACATGCACAGTGATTCTTGGAGGTAAAAAATGATAACACCGTCAGAGATACAAGAAAAAGAATTTACAAGAGGAGTAAGGGGCTACAAAGAAGAAGAAGTAGACATGTTTTTGGATCTTATAACTTTGGACCTTGAAAAGCTGGTAAAAGAGAATGTGCGTCTTAAAGCCGAAGTCGTAGCACTGGAGGACGAACTGGACAAAAGCAAAGGTTCCGAAGGAGCTGTTCTGGAAACCCTGGAAGCAGCAAAAGCACTTATGGGGGATATATCCGTAAGCGCAGAAAAGCGTGCAGAGATACTTCTCAAAAATGCCGAACTCGATGCGGAACTGACAGTTAGAGAAGCAAGAGAAAAAGCCGAAAGACTGGCTCAGGAAAGCATGACCCTCAAAAACAGATATGTTGATTTCAGAGACAAATACAAGAGACTGCTTGAAGCAGAACTGGAAAGATTTGAAAATCTCAGTGATGATCTGTTCCCTGAATTCGATGATGAAAGACTTCAGAGCCTTATAGGTGAAAAAGAACCGGGATCGGGGACGGTCACAGCTCCAAAGATAAAAAATTCAGTTTCGGATGAAGATTTCGAAAGAGATCTTGCCACCTCCGCTTCCGACAGAAAAACCATGGTCAATATCAAAAGATGATATGTATTATTTGATAATCGCAGCAATCGTTGTTTTGGACCAGATGATCAAGGCGTTGGCCTCTTCCGGGCTTGACCCGGCACATTCCGTGACACTGATCGATGGTGTGCTTTATCTTACTTATGTAGAAAACAAAGGTGCTGCTTACAATATACTTTCCCAGTATCCGGCACTTCTCATAATACTTCCGGCCGTGCTTATGACGGCGGGGCTGATATTCCTTGCCGGGTACAGAAAAAAAATGAAACCTATGCTGTTGCTGTCGGTGTCAATGATAGTGGGCGGAGGAATGGGGAACCTTCTGGACAGGATAGTACGGGGATATGTTGTAGATTTTTTTAATATAAGGATAATCCCGGTTTTTAACATCGCAGATATTTTTATCTGTGCAGGGGCAGTACTGTTTTGCATATATATGATATTTTTTGATAAAAGAGAAGATGAAAGAAGAAAAAATCTTTAACATCACAGCGGACCGGGAAACAGACGGAACCAGACTTGACAGGGTCCTTTCTTTTTCTTTGCCGGAAACATCAAGAAGCCACATACAGAAATTAATAGAAAAGGGAATGGTTTCTCTGGAAGGTGAAACCTGCTTTTCAAAAAAGCACAAGGTGAAAGCCGGACAGAAAATAAGAATAGTTCTTCCTGAGCCGGAAGAGTCGAATATTGCAGCTGAAGATATACCTTTGGATATAGTTTATGAAGATGATGATCTTTTGGTGGCAGACAAACAAAAGGGTATGGTGGTCCATCCCGCTGCGGGAAGTTATTCCCATACACTGGTGAATGCAGTGCTTTTTCACTGCGGCAATAGGCTTTCGGGTATAAACGGCATAACAAGACCCGGGATAGTCCATCGTATAGACAAGGACACCACCGGACTGATAATGATCGCAAAAAACGATGCCGCCCATGGGTCTCTTGCCCGGCAGCTGGCAGAGCATAGTGTTGTCAGGGGATATAAAGCTCTGGTTTACAACAATATTATTGAAGATCAGGGCAGGATAGAAGAACCCTTGGGAAGAGATCCGAAAAACCGCCTCAGACAAACTGTGGGAGGATTGAATGCCAGGGAAGCAGTGACCAACTATAAGGTGATAGAAAGATTCGGCAAATATACCCTGATCGAAGCAAGACTGGAAACAGGAAGGACACATCAGATCCGGGTGCATATGGCCTATATAAAACACCCGCTTTTTGGAGATTATATATACGGGCCGAAAAAGAACCGTTACGGGATCGAAGGACAGATGCTTCATGCATATTTGCTGGGATTCGTGCATCCGTCGAAGGGGAAATACATGGAATTCCAAAGTCCTTTGCCCCATGAATTCGAAACTGTCCTTCAAAAGATCAGAAATGAAAAATAAAACAGGGCCGTTCATAAAACGACCCTGCTGAAACCGCAGCAATTGAAATTGGTAAGATAGGGGAAAGTATGGAGCATGGGATAGACCTGTTTTTGTGTTTTTTTCAGCTTATGTATCGATGTTCCAAAACCTGGCATTCGGTGATTTGAAAATATCAAGACAATCCTCGCATATATAACCGCCTCTGAAAGGTCTGGTTTCACAAAACTTATTGCACATCGAACATCTGTTATTCATTTCTGCCTCCTTTTTCGTTGCGGTCTCAAACAATTTTAGGGTTTGATACGAGTATATACAAAA
>JAAYYX010000227.1 GCA_012515135.1 Clostridiales bacterium
ATGGGATTTTTGGGTATGTTCGTTTTTCAGATTTTTGAAAACATTGCAATGTGCATGGGTGTAATGCCCTGCACGGGAATAACTCTTCCCTTCATAAGTTACGGAGGCACTTCTATTCTTTCATGCATGATAGCCACCGGTTTCATAATAAATGTGGCCATAAGGAACCGTGGCGTCACCTTTTGATATAAAACATTAAAAAATCAGGCTTTCGCCTGATTTTCAGTCCAGTATCCGTTCAATTATCTTTGCCATATTTTTCTCTATATACGTTCCCTTTTTAATTACTATGGGTTCTCCCTTGTTTGTGGATATATTTATATTGTCATCTTTTTGTATCATACCGGCTATTTCCATCCTCAGCCCTTTTGATATTGACGATATCCCCGGTACGGCCCCCGATGTCATCAGCTCTCCATTCACCTTGTTCACTACACAGCATGTTTCACTTATGCCCAGATCTTTTAATGCTCTGTCCAACGCATCTGCATCTCTTACCGATGCAACTTCGGGTTCAGTTATCACTACCGCCATATCAGCCCCTGCCGCTGCCAGTTCCAGTCCCTCTCCTATACCCGCGGGAGCATCGATTACTATATAATCGAACCGTTCTTTCAATTTCTCACAAAGAATTTTTACATGCAGCGGCGTAACATCTCTTTTATCATTGGCAGTGGCTGCCGCCATAATATAAAGGTCGCTGAAGCGCTTATCTTTTATGAGAGCCTGCTTTATCTTGCATATCCCCGAAAGGACGTCCATGATATTATAAACGACTTTGCTTTCAAGACCCATATAAAGATCAAGGTCACGGAGACCCATATCCATATCCAGAATAACCGTCTTATGTCCTTTCATCGCCAGCAGCACTCCTGCATTGGCAGCAAAGAAAGTTTTACCGGTACCGCCTTTTCCCGATGCTATCAGAACAGATCTGCTCATCCTTGTTTTCCTTTCTACTGAATACCTGTTTCATTCTTATATGTATTATATTCAATGCTTTCACCGTTTACATTAAGGTAGTCGCCTATCACTTCCCGGGCTATGGGTCCGGCATTGGCAGCCGTACCTCCCTGCACTACCATTACGCAGACGGCTATCTTGGGATCATCGGCGGGAGCCATGGCTACCACCCATGCAAAATTATCATAAGTTGACTTGAACTGATCCAGTGTCTCTGTGGTTATTTTTCTTTTGCTTAGATTTATAACTGCCCGTCTTACAGCTGTGTTTTCATTTGTGTAGGTTTCCGGATATTCTTTCATAATACGGTTCATCTCTTTTTTTATTTTACTCCAGTTCAGAGAACTGTCAAATGCATAAAGGTGCTGCTTTATATATGTGACTTCCGATTTGGGCGGGACATATCCTCCCCTTTCGGCTGTACCGGTTTTGGCCGCTACTTCCACGGGGAAATTCCTGAAAAGCGCTCCCAGACTTCCTCTGGATCCCACAGCCGCCTGCTTCATACCGTCTATTATCTGGTCGAAATATTTATCGCTGCTTACCCGGACTTTTTCGGTCTGTTCCTCTTCGGTCTGTCCCTCATCTTCAATACTTTTTACAACACTCACTTTGTGTTTTTTGCCTGCATTTCCAAGGGTGGCTACATAATTGGCCATCTGCAGAGGCGTATATGCATTTTCTCCCTGTCCTATGGCGATATTCATGGCATCTCCCACACTCCAGTCCGCCTGATTATAATATGTATAAAGGCACAAATCAGCTAAAGGTTCTATTTGACTTTCTCTGACTCCCAGATCAGGCAGCCTTTCGTTTATCATTTCTGCGCGCCCTACATCCTGGCCCACCCAGCTTATTATTCTTTCTATTGACTCCTCCAGCAGTTCTTTGTTTTTTACGATCTTAGGTTTAAAATATGTTTCAGCTCCGGCATAAAGAACATTTTTAAGGCTGGTCTTAAGGTTCCGGGTCTTCCTCTCTTCAGAAGGTACCGGCACCACTGCCTCGGGTATCTCTATCCCTGTAGCTTCACCAAGTCCATACTGGGAAGCATAATCTGTTACTGTATCTACAGTTATCTTTTTTTTATATCCCAAAGAACCGCCGTCAGCCCAGTCTTTCCCCGTGGCCACATCATAAAAATAATAGTTGCAGGAGGCTTCCAAAGCATCTGCCAGATCCACATAGCCATGGGTACTTTTACTCATATTCCATACGACACAGGCAAAAGTCTTGTTTCCTATTTCTATATGACCTCCGTCTCTGAGCAGTCTATAGGGATCAAGACCGCATTCAAGCCCTGCGGTGGCCGTTACCATTTTAAATGTGGAACCGGGCTGCACGGCTGATTGTGTTGCCACATTATAAAGGGGAGAAGGAGCAAGAGGATCTCTTGGATTTTCGCTTTGCAGAGAGTCCCAGTCTTTTTCGCTTATTCCTTCAGCGAAAAGATTGGGATCGTAATCGGGATAGCTGGCCATTGCCAGCACATCGCCGGTTTCCACTTCCAGAGCGACCACCGCTCCCACCTGTGCCGGAGCGGCTTTTGAAATAGGTGCACTGCCATACTTACTTTTGAATCCTCCGCCGGCCCTTATGGCGGAAAGCCCCTGCTCAAGAGATTCTTCTGCAGATTTCTGGAGATCAAGATCCAGTGTGAGATATATGTCCTTTCCTTTTTCCGGTTCCGAGTCACTTATCTCTTTGACCATATCTCCATAGGCGTTTACCTGAACTTTTCTGGCGCCATTTATTCCTTTGAGAATGGATTCATATTTGCTCTCTATCCCCGAAAGCCCTATTACCGCACCTTTTTCATACCCTTTTTCCTCATATTCTTCCTCTTTGTCTTCGGATATTTTGCCCATATAACCAAGTATATGGGATGCGGTTTTTCCGGCAGGATAGTATCTTGTTGTTTCCGAGGCTGTTTCTACTCCTTGCAGTTCACTGCTGTTTTCTTCAATTATCATAACTGTATCGTCTGATACATTTTTTGATACGGTGGCCGGCATATATTTTTTATATCCCAGCATTTCAAGCTCATTTCTTACAGCCATTATTTTTCTGGCTTCTTTTTCAGATGATCCCTGTGATATGCCCATTTCTTTTCTTATGACTTTGAATGCTTTTTCCGCACTGGCATTTTTGCCCAGACCGTAGCTCTCCAAAAATTCCTCTTTCTCTATTTGCGGATTGTATTTCATTCTGGTAACGGAGATCGGCGGATATTCATTATACATATTCTGCATTTCAAGCTGTACATCATATCTGTCAAGCTGCTTATCTATCCCCAGCTGGTCTCTAAGGGCAAAGAAAGCCTCTTCCGCCGTATAATCTTCAGGAAATCCCTTTTTTTTGAGCCATTTCTTTATTTCTGTTTCATAAGTATAATAATAGTTTCCGTTTTTTTCTTTTATAGGCAAATTGTCCTCAAAACTGTCACCGTTATCTTCAAGGATACCGATAAGCTTTTTTATTACCCTGTTCAGCTCTTTATCGGTCATATCTTCAGAACTCATTTTCACTGTAAAGGTCTGTTTGTTTCCGGCAAGAAGATTGCCGTTTCTGTCATAAATATCTCCTCTGGGAGCGGTGGTCGATATATTTCTTGTGCTTATTCCCTCCGCTGCTTCAGACCAGTCATTGCTTTGTATTACCGTAAGTATAAAAAGCCTTACCAAAATTATAATGGAAAGCGCCAAAAGTAAAAAAAGTATTTTATTGTATCTGGACAGAAAATCATTCATACAAAATACCTGTCATTTCTGTGTCTGACTGCCTTTTTTATCATGAATAAATACAAAATAAATGAAAATGCAATATTGTATGCCATATAAAAAGGCTGGTACATAAGCACATATAATATGCTGGTGGGATCATTCAGCATAGCCATGAAAATCCAGCAGAACAAATTATATATAAAAGTTCCTGCAGCAGTTACTATGACAAAAGACAATTTGTTTTCCCGGTTCATGCTCCTGCGTAAAAGTACTGTCCCCGCCATGATTATGATCATGCCAATAGAACTTATCCCCACATATTGACCGGTGCACAGATCCAGCAGAAGAGCGCTTATGATACCTATGGCAGCGTATCTGAAGCCGTCTTCAAACAAAAAAGTTATCATTATTACAATGCAAAGAGTAAGATCGGGTACGACTCCCTTGATGTTTATCAAGTTTATCATGGAAAGCTGCAGTATAAATGCAAAAGCAAACAGTAAAACGGCCTTCTTATAACTCATTTAAAGACCGCCACCTTTTGAAGGCTTGTGAATTTGACAGTTGATTTTACGGTTATCTCTTTCAGCTGCATGTCGTCGTTATAATCAACTGAAGTAACTTTGCCTATCCTTATACCTTCTGGATATATGCCTATCCCCGATGTCACCAGCACATCACCTTTGACAATGGTAGCCTTGTTATCCATAAGGTATCCCGTGATCTTTCCTTTTCCGTCGCCGGCAACTATTCCTGTAATGGAGGTTTTTCTCTGGACTTTGAAACTTATGCTGTTGTTTTCGTTAAGTACTGAAACGACCTTTGCCCAGTTTCCGCCGGTTTCTTTGACTTTGCCAATAAGTCCTTCTCCATCAACGACGATATCGTTTTTCTCTATTCCTTTTGAAGACCCTGCATCTATGGTGAAGACATCATATGTGTTTGAATTGTTCAATGATATGATCCTTGCGGCAACAGCTTTGCCCTGTCCGGAATATGGTTCAAAATCAAATGCTTTGGATAATTCCCCAAGGCGGTCAAGCTCATCTCTTTTCATGGAAAGGTCAATATTTTCCTGCCTGAGCATAGCATTTTCCTCTTTGAGCTTTTCATTTTCTTCAAGTACACTGCTGAATCTGAATATTCCTCTAAAAGTATCCCCGGCTCCGCCGGTAAAAGCCGAAAGAGGTTTTTCTATTGCCGATACCACGCTCTGCACACCACGGCCCAGCACACCAGAACCGCCGCCTGCAAGATATGAGCCCAGCACAAATAAGCATAAAGCAATAACTATACCGGCTGTAACAGAAAAAATTTTATGCTGCCTTATCCATTTCATTTTTGGTTTCCCTATCTTTTCTTGGCATCAACGTATTTTCTCAGTTTTTCTATATTATCAAGACTTTTGCCTGTGCCAAGGGCAACTGCCTCCCGGGGGTCCTTTGCTTTCTCCACTATCATGCCGGTTCTCTGACTTATGAGTTTGTCAAGGTTTTCTATCATTCCGCCGCCGCCGGAAAGTACCATGCCTTTTTCTGCGATATCAGCAGCGATCTCCGGCGGAGCTTTTTCTACGGTGGATTTTACCGCATCTATAATAAGCTCCATGGACTCATAAAGGGCGGCCTCCATATCCTTGTTGGAAACTTCGAAAGTTTTGGGAAGCCCTGATATCAGGTCCCTTCCCCTTGCTTTCATGGAATAGAGGTTCTCTTCACCGGAAGTATCTTTATCAACAAGGGCGCTTCCCACATTTATTTTAAGTTCTTCTGCCGTCTTGTCTCCTATAAGTACTCCCTTTTTCTTTCTTATATATTGTATTACCGCCTCATTGAATTTGTCTCCGGCATATCTTAAAGATGTACTGACGACTATGCCTCCCATTGCAAGTATGGCTATGTCCGTTGTTCCTCCGCCGATATCCGCTATCATTGAAGCTTCGGAAGTATCAATATTCAGTCCTGCCCCTATGGCTGCCGCTGTGGGCTCATCAAGTATGTATACTTCCCTTGCCCCCATCTGTCTTACCACTTCTTCCACAGCACGTTTTTCAACTTCTGTGACACCGCTGGGCACTCCCACCACCACTCTCAGTCCCGAGGGTTTTCTTTCTCCCAGGGATCTTTTGATGAATCTCTGAAGCATCTCTGAGGTCATATCGAAGTCGGATATAACTCCGTCCTGAAGGGGCTTTACCACAATTATGTTGGCAGGGGTCTTTCCGTACATGTCCTTTGCCTTCTGCCCGGTGGCAATTATCTCCCCAATATTTTTGTCGTAGGCTATAACGGAAGGTTCGTTCAGTATTATCCCCTTTTCCTTCATGTAAATAAGTGTGTTTGCTGTTCCCAGGTCTATCCCCATATCTCTTGATGAAAAACTGATCACTTTGCTATTCCTCCATACATTTTTTCTGTTAATATATCATATCAGTCCCTGTTCTTTCAGACTGATGTAAGTTCCGTCTCCAATTATTATGTGGTCAAGTACGCTTATTCCCAGTATCCGGCCCGTTTCACAAAGCCTCCGGGTCACATCGATATCTTCTTTGCTGGGTTTCGGGTCGCCGCTTGGGTGGTTATGCATGAATATGATCCCCGCAGCGCTTCGCTTTACTGCGCAAAGAAAGGCTTCTCTGGGATGGACAATGCTGGAGCAAAGGTCTCCTATCGCTATGTTTTCAGATGCTATTATCTCTTTCTTTGCATTAAGCATTACCGCATTGAAATACTCTTTTTTGCAGTAGCGCATTTCTTCCATATATATTCCTGCTATATCTCTGCTGCTCTTGATCCTATGTCTGCTTTTTCTGGGTGTCGCAGCTACACGCCTTCCCAGTTCCATTGCTGCCGATATCTGGCAGGCTTTGGCTTTTCCGATGCCTTTTAAGGCACAAAGCTCTTCCACAGAGCATTCTCCCAGGGAAAATATCCCGTTTTTATCCATGGAAAGCATTTGTTCAGCCAGCCGTAGGGCAGACATGTCCCTGCTGCCTGTCCTTATGAGTATGGCGATGAGTTCCGCATTGCTCAGTGAACTTTTGCCTCTGTAGATCAATTTCTCTCTGGGTCTTTCGTTTTCCGGTAGTTCTCTTAGTTTCATAATGCCGTTTCCTTTCCGGTACTTGATGTACCATTAAGGTCTTATCCGGCATCTCCATTCTTCCCCGTTTCTCAAAACTGCCTTATATTTTAACATTTTTTATAACTCTATACAAGAAAAAGGCTCCGTTTTACTCAACATGGATTTTATATCCTGTGAAGGAAAAGACCGCTGCCGAGTTTTGGTTCGAACCAGGTGGATTTAGGCGGCATCACCATGCCGTTATCTGATACTCGCATAATGTCTTCTATCATGACAGGGTACAATGCAAATGCTATTTTCATGTCGTCATTTACTCTTCTTTCGAGCTCGTCAAGTCCTCTTATACCGCCTACGAAATCTATTCTTTTATTCTTTCTGGGATCCTCAATATCAAGTATGGGGGACAGTATCCTGTCTTGAAGAATAGAAACATCCAGTGAATCTGTTATGTGTTTTGGGATAACTGATCCTTCTGCAGTGAGTTTATACCATTTGCCTTCCAGAAACATGGAAAATGTGTGTTTTTTTTCGGGAAAATATTGTCCGGTCCCTTTTTCTTCCACCTCAAACCCGGCTTTTTTTATTTTATTTATTATTTCTTCGGGTGTGCTGCCGTTCAGGTCCTTTATAACTCTATTGTAATCCAGTATATTAAGATCTTTGTCAGGGAATATAACAGCCATAAAATAGTTGAATTCTTCTTCTCCTGTGTAGCCCGGTTTTTCTTCTCTTCTTTTCTTCCCCACCTGGCAGGCGGAAGCGCTTCTGTGATGTCCGTCAGCAATATAAAGCGCCGGTATTTCCGAAAAAATCCCGGCAATCCCGGCAATAACATTATCATCCGTTATGGCCCAGAGTTTATGCTCGACACCATCTAATGTTGTCACATCATATTCAGGCCGGTTATTTGTTATATAACCTTCCATAAGGGTATCAATTTTTTTGTTGTCCCTGTAGGCAAGAAATACGGGTTCGGTATGCATGCTGCATGCATCAAAGTGCCTTGTCCTGTCCAGTTCTTTTTCTTCTCTCGTATGTTCATGCTTCTTTATTATATCGTTGATATAATCGTCCACCGAAACGCATCCCACAAGACCGGTCTGTATCTTGTCTCCCATTTTCTGTCTGTATATATAAAACATAGGCTTGACTTCTTCAATAAAAATCTTCTTATCAAGAAATTGTTCCAGGTTATCTTTTGCTTTTTCATAAACATCGGGTCCATAAGGATCTTTCTGCCCGGGCAGGTCTATTTCAGATCTGGATATATGAAGGAAACTGTATGGATTATCCTTTGCCATTGCCGCAGCTTCTTCTCTGTTCATTACATCATAGGGCAGTGAAACCACTTTTTCCGCAAATTGTTTGTTAGGTCTTATTGCTCTGAAAGGTCTTACTAAAGCCATTATTTTATCTCCTTGAGTATTTTGCTTACCACTTCTTCTACGGTCATTCCCGTGGTATCTATTAGTATTGCATCCTCCGCCTGTTTCAGGGGATTCAGCCTCCTTGTCGTATCTTTATGATCCCGTTTTATTATATCAGCCAGCACTTCTTCGTAAGAAACACCTCTGCCTTTTTCAGATAATTCTTTTTGTCTGCGCTTTGCCCTTTCATCCGGGGAAGCGGTGACAAAAAACTTGTACTCCGCGTCTGCAAGTACGTTTGTGCCTATATCTCTTCCGTCCATTATTATACTCTTTGTTTTTCCCATTTTTCTCTGTGCTGTCACAAGTTTTTTGCGAACAAAGGCGTAAGCAGAACACAAAGATGCCATTTCTGAAACTTCGGGAGTCCTGATCTGACCATTTACTTTTTCACCGTCTAGGAGGACATCCCCCTTTACAAAATCTATATCTGTTTCTGAAAGCATCTTCTCGACAGCCTTCTCATCACCCGGATCTATGCCCTCTCTTATTATTTTATATCCGACGGCACGATACATGGCTCCTGTGTCTATATAATCTATGCCCAGCGCATGGGCGACTTCTTTTGCAACAGTGCTTTTTCCGGCACCGCCGGGGCCGTCAATAGCTATCCTGAAAATATCCTTCAATTTTGACTCCCCTTCTTTTTTTTGCTGCCGAGAAGATTTTCTATCTCAGCCACAAAAGTATTTATATCGGTGAACTGACGATATACAGATGCAAATCTCACATAAGCGACTTCATCCAGTTCTTTCAGATTATCCATTATAAGCTCTCCGATAAAAGTGCTTTTAACTTCTTTTTCCATCATATTGTTTAGACCTCTTTCAATGTCATCAACTACCTTTTCTATTTCAGAAAGAGGAACCGGTCTTTTTTCACAAGCTTTGATTATACCGTTCATTATCTTGCTTCTGTCAAATGCCTCTCTGCTGCCGTCTTTTTTTATTACCATAAGTATGATTTCTTCGATTTTTTCGTAAGTCGTAAATCTTTTGCCGCACTTCTCACATTCTCTGCGTCTTCTTATTGCATGCCCTTCTTCTGTATGCCTTGAATCAATGACTTTTGTATCTTCATTTTCACAAAACGGACACCTCATATATGATTTTCCTCCCTCAAATACACTAAAAAAATCTTATCCTTATAAGTTTACTACATATTGTGGTATCTAACAAGAAAAACAATATAAAAATACTGTAATAAAAGAGCTGTTCACGATGATGCCGTGAACAGCTCCTGCTTATCAGAAACCTATTTTTTTCGAAAGCCGTCATCAAGCTGTCCTGTATTCAGTCTTTTGAAATAGCTTCTGCTTTCGGCAACGACCACACCGTTTAGAACCACCAGGGCTATAAGATTTGGTATAGCCATCAGCCCGTTGAAAATATCCGCGAAAGTCCATACAAAAGAAAGAGTCAGGAAGGGTCCGATGAGAACTGCCAGTATGTAAAGCCATCTGAAAACAGAAAGGGCTCTTGAATTCTTGCCTGTCAAATATTCAAGACATCTTTCACTGTAATAATCCCATCCCAGTATGGTGGTAAAAGCAAAGAATGCAAGGCTCATCATCAGGATAAAGGCGCCTGTATTGCTGCTCCAGGGAAGACCTGTCTGAAAGGCATTTATGGTAACATCAACTCCTTCCAGTCCTTTATCCCATGCTCCTGTTACCATTATTGTCATTCCTGTCATTGCGCAGACTATTATTGTATCCATAAAAGTACCGGTCATGGAAACAAGTCCCTGTCTTACAGGCTCGTTTGTTTTAGCTGCCGCTGCGGCTATGGGTGCGCTGCCAAGGCCTGCTTCATTGGAAAATATTCCTCTTGCTATTCCTTTTTGCATTGCTATCATCATTGCTCCCAGTGCTCCGCCGGCAGCCGCTCTTACTCCAAAGGCACTGGCGAATACAGTCTCTAAAGCTTCGGGTATTTCCTTCACGTTCACCACGAGTATTGATATGCATACTGCAACATATGCTATTATCATAAACGGAACAATAACTGTGGCCACCTTGGCGATCCTTTTTATCCCGCCTATTATAACCAGTGCCGCCAGCACTGTCACCACGACTGCAGTTATTACTGTTACCCATGAATATTCCATATCGCCTATGCTGAAAGCTATCTTTGTGTTTTCAGGATCAAAAAAAGTATTCGTTGCAGATGCTATCCCGTTTACCTGTGTTATGGTGCCTATGCCAAGGAGTCCGGCAGCAGTTCCGAAAAAAGCAAAGGTCTTGGCCAGCCATTTCC
>JAAYYX010000036.1 GCA_012515135.1 Clostridiales bacterium
CCGGGCTGTATACCCTTATTACCGCTGCCAGCCTCTGGCCGAAACCGTTCCATCTGGTGATCCTCACACCTCTTGTTGTGGCATGGATCACTTTGCCTCCGCCTATGTATATGGCTGCATGGCCGATACTTCCGCCTCTGTAATAAAGAAGTATATCGCCTTTTTTTGCTTTCTTTATGCTTCTGCCTACATTATATTTACTGCTTTTGTAAGGTGCCAGACGTCCCGATCTGATCTTGACCCCGGATTTCTTCATACAGTAATATACGAAACCTGTACAGTCAAATCTGTTTGGTCCTCTGGATCCGGCGCTGTAGGGGCACCCTCTTTTGCTTTTTGCCACTTTTATGAGTTTTCCCACCTGGGAAACTGACTTCTTTGAAATGCTTGCCGCATAGGTAGCCTCAGGGGCCATTGCAAAAATAAGTCCTGCGGTAAGAGTAAATGCTATTATTATCCTGCTGATTTTCTTCATGCTGATATTTTTAATCATAAGGTAAAGTTGCCTTCCTTTTCACATCATGTGCTTATCTTAAATGACACAAAGTGACAGGTCAATGACATATTTGTCATTTTCACAATAGCTACACAAATCCCCGCTCATTGTAAACTGTTTAAATGTATACAAGTTTACAATTTTTTTATGCTGTGTTACAATACAAAATATGATGGAAAAGGAGGGCTTGCATGGCCACTAAAGAACGTGTTTTCAAAGCACTTAAAGAAAATAAGGGCAAAGCCGTATCAGGCGAAAGCCTGGCAAGATCTTTGGATATATCCCGCACTGCCGTATGGAAAGCCATAAAATCTTTGCGTAACGAGGGGTATCCCATAGAAGCCGGCACTAATAAAGGATACATGCTGGCGGCGCATCTGGACTACCTTTCAGAGGATTCCATAATTGCAGGTCTTGATGAGGATCTGTCTGACTTTTCCATACATCTCTATGAAACTTTGGAATCAACAAATAAAACAGCAAAAGAAATGGCTTTTAAGGATGTTGATTACAATATAGCCGTAATAGCCGATCATCAGACAAAGGGACGGGGAAGACTGGGAAGGGACTTCTTTTCTCCCAAAGGTTCCGGTCTTTATATAAGCCTTCTTTTGAAACCTTCTTTCGATATGAGCAAATCTGTGCTGATCACAACTGCAGCCGCAGTTGCCGCTGTCCGGGCAATAAAAAAATTCTCGGATGCGGATCTTAAAATAAAATGGGTCAACGACATATACATGGATGACAAAAAAATATGCGGCATCCTTACTGAAGCGGTAACTGATTTCGAAACGGGACAGATACAGCATATCGTCCTGGGTTTCGGTATCAATTGTTTTGAAGCCGAGTACCCGGAAGACCTTTCCCAAAAGGCTTCCTTTATCGGCGGTAATTTCTCAAGGAATAAGCTGGCTGCAGATATCATAAACGAAACCATGAAGATCTTCAAAAATATCGAAAGCAGAAAATTTCTTGAGGAATATAAAAACCTTTCCATGGTCATAGACAAAGAAATAGATGTTTACAAGCCGGCGGCGTGTGCTTC